>JBQTHW010000023.1:0-19025 GCA_052389495.1 Methanobacteriota archaeon
CCTCGGTGCGAGGCGCCCCGACGCAGCGGAACGGAGCGGGTGGGAGGCGGCGAAGTGGTCCGTCGGCGTGATGGGCGCGATCGCGCTCACGATCTTCGCCTTCGCGCCAACGGTCGCGCGCGTGTTCATCGCCGACCCCGACGTGATCGACTTCGCGGTGACGTTCATCCGGATCCACGCCGTCCGCATCCCCGCGGTCGGGGTGTTCTTCGCGATCGACGGCGCCCTGCGCGGGGCCGGCGACACGCGGTTCCCGCTCGTCACGTCCCTCACGGGGATCTACGGCCTCCGGCTTCCCCTCGCGTACGTGCTGGGCTTCGTCCTCCACCTCGAAATCGTAGGGGTCTGGATTCCGCTCGTCGTGGAGTACTGGTACCGGGCGCTCGTGATCTCCACGTACTTTCGCCGCGGGCGGTGGAAGAAGGTTCGGGTCTGATTGCTCGGCGCACCGCCCGGGGATCTCTCTCGAATGCGGCCGGCGAGACTTGCGGCGGCAAGCTTTAATCCGAGCGCCCCCTAGGCCGCCCGGGGTGCGTGGACATCGCGCGCGACGTCCAGGGCGAGCGGCTCAACAACTCGTACAAGCTGACGAAGGTCGGCGTGACGGGGGTCGTCAAGCCCGTGCAGGTACGCCGCCCGTCGCGGTCCCTCACCCTGACGACGACGATCGACGTCTTCGTCGACCTCCCGGCGACGCAGAAGGGCGCGCACCTATCGAGGAACCTCGAGATCGTGAACGAGCTCGTCGACCGCTCCGTCCGCGATCCCGTGTCGAGCCTCGAGGAACTCACGGACACGATCGCGCAGAGCCTCCTCAAGCGGCACGACTACGCGACGACCTCGGAGGTCTGGGCCCGCGCGGACTACTTCCTCGAGCGGACGTCCCCGTGGGGCCGGACCTCCCTCGAGCCGTACCGGCTCGTCGCGCGCTCGAACGCGCGGCGTTCGCCCGCGTCCGTCGAACACTCGATCGGGGTCGAGGTCGTCGGCATGACCGCCTGCCCGTGCGCGATGGAGATGGTCCGGGATGAGCTCGTGAAGCAGCACCCGGAGCTGCGTGCGTGGCCCGAGGGCGTGCCGACGATCACGCACAACCAGCGCAACCTCACGACGTTGATCCTGCAGGAGCCGCCGGGCCACGACCTCGAGGCGGACGACCTGATCGAGATCGTCGAGTCGTCGATGTCGGCGCCGACGTTCGAACTGCTCAAGCGGCCCGACGAGGGACGTCTCGTCGAGATGGCCCACCGGAACCCGAAGTTCGTGGAGGATGTCGTGCGGGATGTCCTCGACCGCCTCGTGAAGCGCTACCCCCGGATGCCGGACGGGACGTGGGTGCGCGTGAAGTCCGAGGCCGAGGAGTCGATCCACAAGCACAACGCGTTCGCGGAGCGGTCGACGACGTTCGGGGAGCTCCGGGCGACGTAGAACGCGGCGTCCGAACCTGCAAAGGTATCCGATCGGACCCTTCCGCGCCTCCGGTCGTTGAAGTCGGGCGGCGCGACGGTACGATGACGTGCTGAACGAGTTCATGGCCGTCACGCCGCCGGGATCGTCCGCGAATAGCCCGACATCCCCTGGAGCGAGGTCCGCACGCGGCCAAGCTTGTGATAGATATAACGCGATCTTATAATCACGTCCGGCATGGACGGTGCGATGACCGCTGATTCATGGGAACGCATGGCCGATTGGTACGACGAGAGGCAGGGCGACACGGGGGACTTTTGGCACCGAAACCTCATCGACCCGACATTCGTCCGGACTGTGGGAGACGTTCGCGGCCTGCGGGTGCTCGACCTCGGGTGCGGGAATGGGCACCTGTCTCGGCGGTTCGCAAGGGAAGGCGCGAAGGTCGTAGAGGTGGATGCGTCCGCCCCGATTGTGGAGCGGGCTCGCGCGCGGGAATCCCAGGAACCGCTGGGGGTGGAGTATCACGCTGCGAACGCGGCCCGGCTCGACTTCCTCCTTGCGGCGAGCTTCGATGTTGTCGCATCCAACATGGCTCTCATGGATATCGACGACGCCGACGGTGCGATTCGCGAAGCGGCTCGGGTTCTCCGTGCCAGCGGTCGTTTCGTCGCGAGCCTCTCCCATCCGTGTTTCGACCAGGGGCCGACCTCGACATGGCTCCTCGAGCGCTTCTTTCGAAATTCGAAGGCTTGGCGGAAGATCGAAAGGTACAGGGAGCCCTTTGCAGATGAGATTCCTTGGGAAGTCGCCCCAGGGAAAATCGTAACCACAACAGGATACCACCGACCTCTCTCATGGTACGCACGTGCATTTCGCGAAGCGGGCTTCCTGATCCGGTCGCTCGAGGAGCCCGCGCCAACGGAGGAGTTCGTTAAGACGAGTCCACAAGGCCTCTATATCGCGGAGATCCCACTCCATCTCATCATCGAGGGAGTTCGAGTTCGATCTCCCGTCCCGTGAAAGCACGCATTTTCGATGTCTGACCTAATAGGAATTGGACTTTCCATCGGAGTCGAAATCGCTCCGGCAAGACGTGAGAGCCGCAGGGGGGAACCGAACCCCCGACCCGCGCCTTGCCAAGGTTCAGGCACAATCCTGATATCCCTGGGGCGTCCCATGGAGGGCCGGACATGGTGCTCGCGGCTCTGTGCCACATCTGCCACCGGCCGACGACCCGGACGTGTGCCTCGTGCGGCCGACCGACCTGCGATAATCATCTTTCCGACGGGCCTCGGCCCGTGTGCTCCTCCTGCCGCGGTCGTTTCGCCGAGGAACTCCCTCCGCCGCGCGTCTGAGGCCGGACCTACAGCACGCGCTTCGCGTCGTCCTTCTCGATGCCGAGCGCCTTCAGCGCGTACGTCAGCGCCTTCGTACGGATCATGTCGCGCGTCTTGTCGTCGAGGAACTGCTCCATGACGACGGGTGCCTTGCGCGCGTACTGGATCGCGAACTCGGACCAGTAGTACGGCGCGTTGTCCTCGTCGAGCTGCGCGGCGCGGTTGTAGTGCTCCTCCGCCTCGTTGAACCGACCGAGGTCCATGCAGAACGCGGCGATCGCGTCCAGGTACTGCGGGTTCTCCGTGTCGAGCTCGAGGGCCTTCTTGTACAAGGTGAGGATGTCCTCCGCCTCGACCTTCGGCATCCCGAGCGCCGCCTCCGCCTTGCCGAAGTAGGCGACGGCGTTGCCGGCGTCCGTCTTCGCGGCCTTGTCGAAGTGCTTGTACGCGGCCTCGTAGTCGAGCCGCCCCAGGGCCTGCTCGCCCAGCGCGATCTCCTCGTCCGCGCCCGCCATGGAACCGACCGCGCGATGGATTTGCGGGGCCGAGATAAAGCTATCCGTGTCATTTTCAGCCGCCGACCCGTGCGGCGACTAGAGGAGCGCGCGGTGGTCTCGGAGCCAGTCGAGGTCGCTCAGGTACAGCTGGCGGATGTCCGAGAGCCCTTCGATCGCCATGATCACCCGCTCGAGACCGAGGCCCCAGGCGAGGACGGGCGCCTTGATCCCGAGAGGCTCCGTGACCTCGGGCCGGAAGATCCCGCTCCCGCCGAGCTCGAGCCACCGCCCGTCCGGGAGCTGGCCCTCCGGCTCCATGCTCGGCTCCGTGTACGGGAAGTAGCCCGGCCGGAACTTCAGCCGTGTGAACCCGAGGCGCCGGTAGAACTCCTCGATCACGCCGACGAGCTGGGAGAGGTTCGCACCGTCCTCCAGGACGACCCCCTCGACCTGGTGGAACTCGGGGAGGTGACTCCAGTCGATCGCGTCCCGTCGGAAGTTGCGGCCGATCGTGAAGGCCTTCTGCGGCGGGTCCGGGTGGTCCGCGAGGTACTTCAGCGTGATCGGCGTCGTGTGGGGCCGCAGGACCGCGCGCTCTGCCTCCCTCCGGTCCCATCGGTACCGCCAACCCGTGCTCCCCGTGCCGCCCCCCGTCTCGTGGGCCTCCGCGACGCGCCGCACGACGGACTCCTCGGGCAGGGGCAGCGTCTCCGGATCCTCCGCGTAGAACGTGTCGAGCGCGTCGCGGGCGGGATGGTCCTGCGGCTGGAACAGCGCGTCGAAGACCCAGAACGCCGGGAGGACGAAGTCCCCCTGGATCTCCGCGAAGCCCATCCCGAGGAGGATGCGCCGGATCTTCTCGAGGTACGCGCCGAGCACGTGCCGCTTCCCCGGGCGGACGAGGGGCGCGTACGCCCGCGTGTCGTACGGCCGGAACTCGACGTCCCGCCACCGCCCCGACCGCAGGAGGTCCGTCGTCACCTGGGCGACCTCCTCCTTCAACTCGAGCCCCGACGCGGCGATCCGCTTGCCCGACGGCGTGAGCCCGATCTCCCGCCGCACGGATTCCCGCTCCCGCACGAGGTCCTGTCGCGACATCAGGTCCCGCAGCAGCGTCGGGTCGATCTCGTCCTGCCGCAGCTCGGCCTTCGCGAGGCGCGCAAGGAGCTCCTCGTCGGGTCCCTTCCGGGCCGCCGCGTCACGGCCGGCGTGCGTCACCACGACGAAGGCGCCTCCGGCCCCTCGCTCGACGTCCGCCCACCCCTTGCGACGAAGCCAGCCGAGGGCGATCGCGAAGTCCCTGTCGTCGAACCGGCACGCGGCCTGGAGCTTCGGGACGGGCAGGCGGCCACCCGCCTTGATCGCGGCCTTGAGCGCCTTCCGCTCCGGCAGCGTCTTCCGGGCGTCGCCCGGCCGCCCGAGCCGGTACGTGCGCACGACGTGCTCCTTCATCGAGACGAGGCCCTTCGCCTGGAGCCACGACGCGGCGTTCATGACTTCGACGAGCTCGCGGAAGCCGCCCTTCGCCACGACGTCCTGCGGGGAGGCGGCACCGAGCTCCCCGAGGGCGAGGAGGACCTTCTTCTCCAGGTAGCTCAGCTGCGCCGCGACGTCGGTCGGCACGGGGCGGCGCATGCCCTTCGCGCTATATGCTTTGTCGCCCTGCGCGCTCAGTCGCGGACGAGGAACGCGTCGAGGCGGTCCTTCGCCTTCTCGCGGGCCTCGTGATGCCGGCGGAGGAAGGCCTCGACCTTGGTCCACAGCTCCATCTTGCAGTCGCCGCACAGCCGCTCGCCGGACTTGCACGTACGCTCGACCTCCGCGAGGTGCTCGTCGTCCGGCTCGAAGACGAAGTTGTAGAACGCGAAGATCGAGCAGATGTACGGGTTCGCCCCGAGCCGACGCTGCTCCTCGACCGTCGCGCGGCCGCCCGTGAACGCGTCCAAGATCTTCCGACGGGCCTGCGGGACGGAGTCCGTTGTGAAGATGCTCGACGCCGGGACCGACGCGGACATCTTACCGCCCGGGCCGAGGAGGCTCGGCAGGAGCTTGTTGTGGATCAGCGCGGGCTTCGGGTATCCGAGCTTCGGCGCGACGTCCCGCGTGATGCGAAAGTGCGGGTCCTGGTCGATGCCGCACGGGATGAGGACGGGCACGTCCCGGCCCGCCTCGACGGTGGGCAGGAACGCCGGCGCCGCCTGGATGCTCGTGTAGAAGATCTCCCCGAGGTTGTTCGAGTTCTCGAAGCCGAAGACGGCCTGCGTCGTCGAGAACGTGATCCGCTTCGCGACCTCGACGGCGATCGGATAGAGGTGGTGGATGTACTCCGTGTCGAGGAAGATCCTCGTCCGCTTGGGGTCGAAGCCCACCGCGATGATGTCGAGCACGTTGTCGTAGCCGACCTTCGTCGCCTCGCCCAGCGCCTCGAAGTCCTTGAACAGGAACTTCTCGTCGTCCGTGATCTGGAAGTACAGGGTCGAGCCGAACTTCTCCTGGAGCCACTTCGTGAAGAACCACGGGAGCATGTGGCCGATGTGGATGCCGCTCGAGGGGCCGCGGCCCGTGTACAGGGCGAACCGGTTCCCCTTCCGATGCTCGTCGAGGATCCAGTCGAGGTCGCGGTGGCTGTAGAACACGCCTCGTCGCAGCATCGGATGGAGGTCGCCGGCAGCCTTCCGGATCCGCTCGAGCAGCTCCGGGGTCAGTCGCTGCGTCCCGAACTGGGTGACGAGCCGGTCGTAGTCGATCTGGCCTCGGACCTCCCAGGGCGTGACGACGAAGTCCTCGGGCATCGTTCGCGGACCGAACCGACGGCGCGTAGATAAAGCCAGCCGGAGGAAACGGCGTCGCCCGACCCTTACCGAGTCGGCGTCGTGTGAGCCGGCGAACCGGGGTCGACTCGCTCGATGGGAGTCGTCACACCATGATCGCGTGGCGCCCGCGCATGTCCGCTTCCGTCTGCCCGAGACGCTGCATGACCTGCGCGACGACGCCATCGAGAAGCAGCAGGGTCGCCTCCTCGAACAGCGTGCCGAGTGGCGCGAGGCGAGCGCGGTGCGCGTCGTGGTCCTCCTGCAGGACGAGCACGACGTTGCTTGCGTGGGCGAGCTTCGACGTCTTCTGGCCCGTGACGCTGATGACCTTCGCGCCCACCCGTCGGGCGATGTTCGCGACCTGGATCGCGCTCATCGTCGAGCCCGTGTTCGACACGATCAGGACCGCGTCGCCGTCGCTCACGACGGGCGTGATCGTCTCCCCGATGAAGTAGCAGTCCAGTCCGAGCTGGACCATCCGCATCGCGAACGCACGGGCGGCAAGGCCGCTCCGTCCGACGCCGTACACGAAAAGCTTCTTCGCCGTCGTCACGACGTCGACGGCCTCCGCGACCTCCTTCGCCCGGTCCTCGGAGAGCATGCGGCCCAGCGCCTGGAGCAGGTACGCCGCCGACTCCGCCGCAATCGTGCCCCGCCCGGCGGTCACCGGCGCTTCTCCTCCCTTTCCGGCTTCTCGGGCTTTGCCGGTCGCACGAGGCGTTTCGCGAGGACCCGCTCGAGGATGACCTTCATGTACATCGCGTCGTGCTCGAGGAGCGGCGAGGAGGAGACGAGGGTCATGTCGAAGTCCCCGTCGAGGAGGCACTCCGCGAGCGGCTCGAACCGCAGGTCGCCCTTCTTGATCGGCGTGTAGCGAAGCTCGTTCCCGTCCGCGTGCTCGACGCCGGAGAAGTGCGCATGGATCCGGCCGGGGCTCAGCCGCTTGACCTTCGCGAGGACCTCCCGGAAGTCTTCCGGTCGCTTGAGGGACCCGTAGCCCCGCGCGTGGACGTGGGCGAAGTTGATCACGGGCACAATCCCGGCGACGGCCTTCCCGAGCGCCAGGATCTCGTCGAGGCTCCCGACGACCTCCTGGCGCCCGCTCGCCTCGATGCCGAGGCGCGGGCGGACCTTTGCCTTCTTGAACCAGTCCCGGAGCGCGCGCAGGCTCTTCGCGATCCGCGTGACGGCCTCCTTCGACTCAAGCTCGCCGAACATCCCAAGGTGCGTCACGACGAGGGACGCGTCCATCGCGTCCGCGAGGAGCCCGCCCCAGCGGATGCTGTCAAGGCTCTTCTGCGCGAGGCCGTCGACGTCGGCGAGGTCCATGTAGTACGGCGTGTGGAGGGACAGCTCGATGTCGAGCTCCTTCGCGAGCTCTCCGAGGGCGATCAACTCGGCATAGTCGTCGCAGATCCCCGACGCGAGGCTGTACAGGACGTCGCCTTTCTGGATCGTCTCGTGGAGGGACGACAGGAGGACCTCCTTGCGGTCTTCCCGACGCCCGATCTGCACGACGAGCTCCCCGGGGACCTCGACCGGCGTCCGGCCGATGTCCTCGTCCGCCGCGTAGCGCTCGTTCAGGTTCACCCGGACGAGCTGGACCTCCATCGCCGTGAGGCCGAGGTTGTGGACGTCCTCGATCCCGTCGCGTAGAGTGCGGCCCTTGCACGACAGCGGGATGCCCGACGGACCAAAACGGATCATGACGTCACGCGGCCACGAACCCCGCGACCAATAATTATTGGTCATGGGCTAATATTAAACCTTTGGAGGAGTACGGCCGCCTTCGGGCGTCACGAGACCTGCGTTCGACCCCGCGCCCCGCAGGCGGCGTCGCGCGGCCAGGCCGACCCGCTGTCAGACCACCAGGAAAATCGGGACCACAAGTCTTTCCTTCCCCGGCCGCCCAAGATCCCACGGAATCAAGCGGACTCGAAGGTCTAGCTTCTTCCTGCGGGCGGCCCGCCGGGCGAGGTCTGAGTCGTCGATGTCGCCGTGGTCTAGGGCTCCCACAGAGCCACGTAGTGCGGGGCACCATAGCAAGGGACTTCCGGCTTCGGCAAGTGGACGAACCCGAGGGGCGCATTGGGAATAATCGAGGCCTGATCATCGAACCAGGGCCTCAAGGCCGGATTGTCGTATCACGCGCCCGGTGTCCGTCCTCGACGGGCATGCGGCCCATGCCACCTCGCACTCCAAAGCCAAAGATGCGTGCCAGGATATCGGCCATACGACCACAAATCGCGTAGGACGACTCGCGGGCCCTAGCACGGGCCGAGGGTTGGTCGCACGAGATCTGTTCCTCGGCCCGTTCCGATGGCGCACAGCCCTGAGACCGACCGCAAGCCGCGAGCCGATGACCACCGGGGAAGTCGCTTGACAAAGGCAAAGCCGGACGAGCTCTGACGGCAACTCACGCGCCCATACTGGTGCATGAAGCGGAACTGCTGCACCACCAATCCGAGGCTCGTCGGACATCGTAATTCGCACCCCCGTGCGGAAGGATCGCGTACCTGCCATCCAGGAGGGCTTCCTCGAGACGGTCAACCGAAGGGGCGTCGACAACCTCAGAAGGGAATGAAGGTCCCTCCCTCCGGCGCTCGATACGCGGCCGAAGGGATGGGACTCGCTCGATCGGTTCGCAGAACTGCCTCTGAGTAGAAGGTTCTTCCGGAAGCCACGTGCGAACGGGTTGACAAAGGCCCTCGCCATCTTGGAATATCACGGCGGCCTGACGTTGCGGAGGACATCGAAGGTGCTCCGGTGCAGGCGGTCGCACGAGGCGGTCCGGCGGTGGTACCGGCGATGCCAGGAGCTCGTTCCGCCGCCGGAGCGGCAGAACCGGTGTCCCTTGGCGATGGGCGAGACGCACGTCCGGATCGGGACGGTGGCGTGGCACCCGTGGGCCGCGATCGATCTCGATTCGAAGGAGGTCTTTGCCTTCCGCAACCGACAACTATGAGTCCTCCCCGGGGGGGTACAGGATTTGGGCCTGATTTGACCCCCAGGAAGCTCTTCGCGATCGCGGTCTCAATCGCAGGAATAGTCGCGGCGATTGTCGTGGCCTATGTGTCGTACCCTAAACCCGTGCATGAAATTTCTGTGGACTACGTGACTTACCCATCAGTCTACGCCATGGCGAACAATAGTTCGCACATTATCGTAGGGAACACGTCCCAGTTCGTATCGTTCTTCGCCCTGATCCAAGGGGGGTCGACTCGGGACGGGCCATTAGTATTGCCGTTGAATGCGTACAGGCTGTCCGTTTCGACCCTCGTCAAGGGTGCGTGGCCTAGAGACCATGTGTGGGTCGTTACGAATGGCGGTCAGATCGAATATGGGGGCGTAATCTATCGCTATTCGGACTCCGTGGAACTGCCGTCCCCTGCCCAGATCATCGTTTTCCTCAAGTGCCAGAACCCTCCGCCTTCCTGGACCTTGTCCGTCGATCTGAATTCGACGTTCGGGTATAGCGTTGTGTGTTACCTTACCGCCCCCCCAGACGCGTACTACGAGATTGTGGATGGCATACTGCGCACGCATGACTCACAGACCGGCACGGTAAGGATGATCGACTCCGAACCAGTCGACGGCATGGCGCTCGCGGAGTTCCTGAGGAGAATCGCACCGTGAGAGCCCATCATTACCTCATAACAATCATCGCGGTAGCGGTTCTGCTGATCGCTGCTGCTCCGTCGATGAGCGGCTATATCCTGTGGGGTACCCGTCGCTGGTGCCAGAACGACGCGAGTGGCATCACGTTTGCAAGGCTCTTCAACAACCTTCCAACGACCAGCGATTACCAACATGCATTTGAAGCCGGCTACCGCCTCTGGAACGCAGCACCGGTGAGGTTCTACTATTCCCTCGGCACATCCACCGCCAGGGAAGTCGACGTAGCCGCCACGGACCTAGGGGCGGGCATAACCGGTCTTACCAGTTGGCCCGTCGACGGATGCGGCGCGATAGGGACAGGGTCGGTGGATGTGTTCTTGGCCACGAACGAGTTTACTGCCCTGGATTGGCGCGGGAGAGTAAAGGTGGTGGTGCACGAGCTCGGCCACGCACTTGGACTACTCCACCCGCAGTCCACGGTTGAGTTTGCGATCATGCGGCAGGGTCAAGATCCGACGTTCGCTTTTAGGATGGCCCCTCAGCTGGACGATTTGAACGGCGCCGCCGCAATATACAGCTGGTTGTTCAGCTACTTCCCGAATAGCGCGGTGAATGGAGGGTCGGTCAGCTGGCCGAGCGGACCCAATTCGTATCCAATCAACATCGTGACCGACAAGGGTTCCGGCAAGTACGCCCTCGCCTACAACAGGGTCAGTGCAGGCAATCCCGACTTCAAAGTCTTTTATGCGACCGCGTGGGTCGAATGCAAGTTGATCAGCGACCAGTCTCTCGGGTCTATGTGAATTCGGTGAACCCGACCGACCCCGCAGCGAGGCGGGGTGCCCTTCAGTTCGACTCCACAGGTTATGGAGTAACCGCATGGACGACCGCAGGCCTCCGCCAGACGATTGGCCCAGCCTGGACGATGAAGAAACTAACCAGGTACTTCGTTGGCTTCGCCATCGTGGCGGACCCCGATGGTCGTTCCCACGTCGTTGGTTTCCACTTTGTGGCGGCTACAGGGCAGGGATTTGTCTTCGTCTCCATGCAGGATAACGGGGACTTCCTATACGGTTTCGGGTCATCGAGGGGTTACCGCAACTTCGGCCCGGCCGTCCTGAACGAAGCCGCGAACTCACAAGGGTTCTGTGCCGTATCCCAGGGATCGGCAGAATTCTGGTGAGCCAAATCGGCACGATTGAGCGCTGGCAGAGCCGCCTCGAGACAGCTCGTTGCTTGCGACGCGGGCGCGGAGGACGAAACGTCGGCGTCTGCGTCTGCCGCGTACAAAACCCCCGCACCGTAAAAAGGTCGGTGCGGGCCTGTCCATTCGTAATCCCGCCGCCCTGAAATTCGAGTACAATCATGATTCAGCGACCACAGATTTCGCGAAGGGTTCAGGAATGGCAACGGCCCGTGCCCAAATGTTTATATCGCGCACACCCTTGAGGCCCCCTCCGAGGCCCTTCTCCATGGCCAAGACGTCCAAGACGAACCCTCGCCTCCACCGGGTCGTCGAGGAGCTCCGGGCCGTCTCGCGGGAGACGGGCGCGGCGGTATGGCGGGACGTCGCGGAGCGCCTCGAGCGTTCGCGCAAGGACCGGTACGAGGTCAACGTGTCGCGGCTCGCCCGGTACGCGTCGAAGGGCGAGCAGGTCGCCGTGCCGGGCACCCTCCTCGCGGCGGGCGAGATCGCCGTGCCCGTGACGGTCGCGGCGTGGCGGGCCTCCGGGGCCGCGCGGCGGAAGGTCGAGGCGGCGGGCGGGAAGGCGGTCAGCCTGCTCGAACTCGCGGTCCAGAACCCGACGGGCCGTGGCGTGCGGATCATGGGGTAGTCATGCCGGTCATCGACGCGGCGGGCCACGTCGTCGGACGTCTCGCGAGCGTCGTGGCGAAACGCCTTCTGAACGGCGAGGAGATCGTCGTCGTGAACGCGGAGAAGGCGATCCTCACGGGACGGCGAGCCACGGTCCTCGCCGAGTACACGAAGAAGCGACGGCACGGCTCGACGACAAGTCGGATGCGCGGGATCGGGCCGTTCTACCCACGGCGCCCGGACATGATCCTCCGGCGGACGATCTCCCGTATGCTCCCTCACCAGCAGGCGCGAGGACGGGACGCCCTCCGGCGGCTTCGGGTCCACATGGACGTGCCGGCCGCGTACAAAGGCTCCCCGCTCGAGATCATCGAGGTCGCGAAGCGCGCGCCCCAGGGGCCGTACCTGAGCCTCGGCGAGGTCGCCCGGAACCTCGGGTCGAAGTTCGAGGTGTCACGGTGAAGGTCGTCGTGGCGAGCGGGAAGCGGAAGACCGCGGTCGCGCGGGCGACGGTCCGGAAGGGCCGCGGCGCGATCCGGATCAACAGCGTCCCCGTCGAGATCCATCCGATCGAGCTCGCACGCCTGAAGATCCTCGAGCCGCTCAAGCTCGCGGGGAAGAAGGCGGAGACGGTCGACATCGACGTGAACGTGCACGGCGGCGGGATCATGGGCCAGGCCGACGCGACGCGCACGGCGATCGCGCGCGGCCTCGTGCAGTACTTGAACGACCAGGATCTCGAGAACCTGTTCCGGGAGTACGACCGCACACTGATCGTCCCCGACACCCGCCGGAAGCTACCGAAGAAACCGCTCGGCCGCGGGGCGCGCAAGAAGCGGCAGAAGTCGTACCGGTGAACGCATGATCATCCCCGTGCGATGCTTCACGTGCGGCAAGGTCGTCTCGAGCGCGTACGAGACGTTCCTCGAACGCACCCGAGGCGGCGACCCGCCCGCGCGCGTGCTCGACGAACTCGGGCTCACGCGCTACTGCTGCCGCCGCGTGATCCTGTCGAACGCGGAGCTCATCGACGAGGTCCTCCCGTTCCGCTGAGAGGCGTGGCGCGCGAACGTTTTTAACCCCGGCGCCGTTCGACGGCGACCGCGGGTCCGTGGGGTAGCTTGGTTCGGGCGCGGGGCCTCGACGGCCGTCGCGACCGCAGGAAATCCTACCAGCTTGGGGTGCTGGCGACTCCGGTTCAAATCCGGGCGGACCCATGCCCCTCTTGGCTCGGGCCCGACGTCAGGGCGCGGATGGAAAATGCATTGTGCCAGCGAAGCGATGGGACGTCCCATGCACGCGGCCGTACGCGCGCTGGGCATCGTTGCGATCCTCCTGACCGTGGTGACGTTTGGGTCCACCCGGGGTGCGGCCCAGGGTGGCGAGGCCATCCTCGAGACGTACATGTCGGACCTTCGGTGGCCCGTGGCGTTCGCGTTCTCGGCCGACGGTCGCATCTTCTTCGCCGAGCGCTTCACCGGACAGATCCGGATCGTCGAGGGAGGCGTCCTTCTCGACACGCCCTTCTACACGCTCGAGCACACCGCCGTCGCGGAGGAGCAGGGACTCCTCGGCCTCGCGCTGGATCCCGCATTCCCGGCGGTCCCGTGGGTGTACGCATACCAGACGTACCAGGACCCCGCCGACGGGTTCGTCTACAATCGCATCCTGCGGATCCGCGCGGAGGGCAACCTCGGGACGACCTCGGAATCCCTCCTCTCCCCCATCCCGGCGGCGAGGTACCACAACGGCGGCGTGATCGCGTTCGGACCCGACGGGAACCTGTACGCGGTCGTCGGCGACAACGCGGTCCCTGCAAACGCCCAGGATCTGCTGAGCCTCGCGGGAAAGGTCCTGCGGATGCGCTCCGACGGCACGGTCCCCGCGGACAACCCGTTCGTCGGGAACGGGAGCGCGAATCCGTTCGTCTACACGTACGGCCACCGGAACATGTTCGGCCTCGCGTTCCATCCCGTGACGGGACGCGCGTACGTCACGGAGAACGGCCCCGAGTGCAACGACGAAGTCAACCTCCTCCTTCCGGGCCGCGGCTACGGCTGGGGGGCGAACCGCACGTGCTCGTCGCCTCCGCCGCCGCCCCTGAACACGAACCAGGAGGGCCCCGACCCGGTGATGCCTCTCGCCTGGTACGGGACCGTGATCGCGCCGACGAACGCGATCGTCTACGAGGGGGCCGTGTTCCCGGCCTGGGAGGGGGACGTCATCTTCGCGGAGTGGCTCACCCGGGACCTGCGCCGCCTGGACCTCGGACCGGCGGCGTACGACACGGTCCTGTCGGAGGGGGTCGTCCTCACCGCGCCGGAACGCGTCGCCGACGTGGAGCTCGGACCGGACGGCGCGATCTGGCTCAGCACGTCGGCATCGATCCTGCGGTACGCCGTCCCGTCGGTCGACGAGAACCCGACCGTCGCGTGGCTGGCCTTCCTCCTGTGGCCCGGCGGCGTGATCGCAGCGGCCGCCGGCGTCGCGGCGTTCGGGTTCCTGAGGTGGCGCACGGTCCGACGCAAAGCCGGTCGTGGGCCGGACCCAGGTCCTGGCTCGCCCTGACCGGGCTCGTGGCGCGGGACATGTGGCGCACCGCGCCGGCCGCACGACGTCTGGACCACCCGTCCGATGGGAATCCCGAGCTCGTCCGGTGCGCCCGCGACCGGATCGCGGAGGGACCTTTCGAGAGCGCCATGGCGATGAGGATCGCGTCGTGAGCCCGGAGGCGAGCATCGTGCAGTGCACCCTGCTCCATCCGCTCACGATCCTGTCGACCGATTCCGGAAGGCGCCGCCGGCCGCTGGTACGGCCGGGTCGGGCGACGCGTGCGAGGGCGAGGCTCGTCCTCAGGGCAGGACCTCGGCGCGAATCCCCGTCCGAGCGCTCTCGATGAGGGACTTGTACTCCAAGAGCCGACCGTACTCGTCGTCCGTGAGCCGGTTCCGCGCCTCGCGCATGACCGCGGCGATTGAATCGAAGTCGACGGCCTTCCCGGAGCCCATCACGAGGAGGAGCTCCGTGTACTGCTCGAGCACGTTGAGTTCGAGGTTCTCGTCGTAGTATTCGAGGGGCATGAGCCACCCGCGGACGGTCCGGATGCTCGGCGACGCGCGCTCCGTGAGGGCGATCGGCCCGCCCCGCGACGGCTTCGGGTTCCATTCCCGGATCCCGTCGTGGCGGGGTCGGTACGACTTCACCACGGCGGCACGCTCCTGGGGAACGCGCAATCGACGCGCGACGGGCGTCCGCCCGGTGGGACGCGCGGGGTGGGCATGGCTTCCTCCTGGCGGCGTCTCGCGTTTCGCCTCCTCCGTATTTATACGTTCCCGCGCGGCTCCGGAGGCTGCGAACGACGGCCCGTGACATCGGCGCGGCGTTCCCCATCGCGACCTATTTATCGAGGGCGCCCCATCGTGCGCCGGGGTGTCGGAATGGCCGAGCGGGAAATGGGCACGACCCTCATTCTCGTCGGCGTGATCCTGATCGTGGGGGGTCTCCTCGTTCCCTTCCTCCCCTTCCTGTGCGGCATCGGCGTCATCCTCCTGATCATCGGCATCATCCTCGCGATCGTCGGGCAACCGAGACCGGTGTACTACGCGGCCCCCGGGATGTACCCGTACGCCGCCCCGCCTCCGGCCGTGCCGTGCCCCGTGTGCGGCCAGCCGCTGACGTGGGTGCCGCAGTACGGCCGCTGGTGGTGCGGGACCTGCCAGCAGTACCGGTGACCCGCACCGTTCGATCGACCCGCACGCTCGACGCGACGCCCGTGACCGTCTGGACGATCGGACACTCCACCCGCACGGCGGAGGCGTTCCTTGGACTCCTCGGCGAGCCCCGGATCGAGGTCCTCGTCGACGTCCGGGCCTTCCCATCCTCGAAGCACGTCCCGTGGACGAACCGCGACCGCCTCGCGAAGATCGTGCGCGCGCGCGGCCTCGGGTACGAGCACGTCGGGGACCTGGGCGGCTTCCGGACGCCCGCACCGGGCTCGACGAATCGAGCGATCCGTAGCCGCATGTTCCGCGGCTACGCGGACCACATGGCGACGCCGGCGTTCCGCGCCGCCCTGGACAGGCTCCTCGTCCTGGCGGCGTCGCGCCGCGTCGCCGTGATGTGCGCGGAGGCGGTCCCCTGGCGGTGCCACCGGTCGTACCTCGCGGACGCGGTCCTCGCCCGCGGAGTGCGAGTCGTCCACATCCTGTCCCCCGGTCGCGTGCAGGAGCACCGCCTGAGCGCGGCCGCGCGCGTGCGTGGCGGGGCCGTGTCGTACCCGGGCGGAGCGCGGAAAGGCCTTAAGCGGCCGCGTCGATGAAGGACAGATGGTCCGGGAGCTCTCCCTCGAGGCGACCGCCGGGGCGGTCGTCCTGGCGTGGCACACGGGGGACCAAGGGCTCCGGCTGCGGGTCCGCGGAGAGGCCGACGAGGTGCTCCTGCGCTGCCGCTGCGACCGGAGCCACTGGATCGTCCGCGAGCAGCTGGAGGCGGACCGGGTCCACCTTCTCGTTTCGTGCCACAACTGCGGACGGCGCCAGCGGTACGTGTTCGAGGGCGCCGAGACGCGGGATCCGAGGGGCTACCGGAGCGCGTAGCCCCCGTCGACGACGATCGTCGCGCCGCTCACGTACGACGCGTCGTCGGAGGCGAGGAACGCGACGACCCGGGCGACTTCCTCGGGACGGCCCCACCGCTTCAAGGCGGTCTCCTCCGCGAGCGCCACCTTCGCCTTCGGATCCAAGGTGTCCATCGCCTCCGTCGCGATGCTCCCGAGCGCGACCGCGTGCACCCGCACGCCCTGCGGCCCGTACGCGAGCGCGAGCGCCCTTGCCATCGCGAGGACGCCGGCCTTCGCGAGCAGGTACGAGACGCCCACCGTGTCCCCCGTCAGGGCGGGCGTCGATCCCACGAGGACGAGGCTCCCACCGCCGCGCCGCGCCATCTCCGCGATCGCGGCCTGTGCGACGTACGCGGAGCCGAGCAGGTCGACCTCGAGCGGGCGTCGGAAGTCCTCGGGCGTGAGGTCGGGGAACGCGCGGAACCATTCCTCCCGGACGAACGGGTGGCCCGCGAAGCACGCGACGACGTCGAGCCGTCCGAACGCCTGGACCGCCGTCCGCACGAGCGAAACGCATGCGTCCCGGTCCGAGACGTCCGCGCGGACGGCGAGGCCTTTGCGCCCCGAGGCCACGATGGCCCGCGCGACCTCCTCCGCGGGGCCGCGGCTCGTGCGATACTGGACGACGACGTCGGCACCGTCGCGGGCGAGCTCGAGGGCCGTCGCGCGTCCGATCCCGCCGCCCCCGCCCGTCACGAGGGCTACACGACCCGTGAGGCGTCCCACGGTCGCCGACCGGAGTCGCCGGACTTAAACCCTCGGGACGCCGGGTGCGCATCCGTACCGGGACGAGGCCCCGCCCCGGAATCAAGTCCGATATCGAACACGCGGCGAATCGCGGTCCCCGGCAAGCTTATTACAGATACGGACCATTTCGTCTTGTTTTGGGGCGCAGTCGAGGAGGAGGGTAGTACGACGGCTCGTCGAACCGGTAGTATCGTAGTGGGCATGCTCGTGGGCGTGATGCTCGCGCTCTCCGCGCACGTCGCGGCCGGAACCGGCGGCGGTGGCGCGGTGCCGCAGACATCGCACTCCCTGAACATCGAGTTCTACGACTTCTTCAACGTCCCGTACGAGGAGTACTGGGGCTACCGGCAGGCGCTGTACGGCGACCGCCCGATCGGGGCGGAGTGCTTCAGCCAGGCCACAATCGACGGCGGGCTGTGCACGCCGAGCGACGCGTCGATCCCGGACGTCCCGAGCTTCCCGTACACGAACTGGTACCCGGGCATTGGGAACCCGTCGCCGACGAACCCGAACGCGGACCCGTGGGTCCTCGCGCCCTACCGGATCCGAGCGCGCGGCACGGACGTCCCGGGTTACACGCTCGCGAACCCCGTGTACTTCCCGACCGCGAACACGGCCCTGCCGACGGGCAGCCGGCTCGACTTCGCATGGGACATGCACTACATCACGACCGCCGAGAGCGTGACGCTCGCGGCGGCGGGCTGCAACATCGGCAGCCTCGACGGATACCAGCTGCGCTCGCAGATTACCCTCACGATGGATCTCGTGCAGTCGAAGCGTATGTTCGACGTCGACACGACGAGCGTCGCGAGCGCGCAGGCGTGGTGGGCGTCGAGCCAGAACTCGAATCCCGACTGCGGGATCAACGCCCGCGCCGAAAGCCGCGTGGAGAACTTCCTCATCGGACTCGGCGGAACGTCGTTCATCGTCGGGACGTACGACATCTACAACGCGTACGAGTGGTTTTACCAGGTGTTTTACACGCAGGTGTCCGGGAGCGTCGCGGCGGACGGCACGACGACCGTCACGATCGACCACCTCGCATGGGGCACGGAGGCCCTCATGGGCCGCCTGGTCTACTGGGGCGCCGCTTTGTACCAGGCCAACTACCTCGACTCGACGCGGGCCGCGGGTTGGCTCGGGATGGAGATTTCCTGGTTCGAGGATGTCCTGCTGACGGGCTCGTACGCGGCGGCGAACCACGACTTCGCCTTCGACGGGGTCATGAACTACCACTTCCAGCAGCTGTCCCTCCCGGGACCGAACGGCCTGTTCGACCGGACGGACGACGTACCGTACTGGAGCTGGGCTCCGATGCTCGTCGACTACGTGAACGACTTCAGCCCGAAGCACCTGATCTCCGAGCTCGACCGGCTCCCGGCGAGCGCGACGATCGTCCAGACAACCGTCGGCCACCCGAAGTACGGGCAGGAGTTGAGGTACGACTTCGCGCCGATCGCCTGGAACCCGAAGGCCGGCGAGACGTGGATGTTCCGGTTCCCGACGGCTGACGTCGTCTTCTACGACCCGAATCTCACGCCGCTTCAGGCGCACCCGAAGAACGAGTTCGTGGAGATTCCGGCGCCGCTCACGGGAACGACTGCGAGGCCGACCGGCTTCGGGAGCTGGAACGACGTGGCGAAGACATGGACGGTCGTCGGCCCCCTGGTTACGGGCGGCCCGAGCGGCGCGCCGGGGAGCTACGCGGTCGAACCGTGGCCCGAGCTGCGCCTCGGCGTCGGGCAGCGCGTCACGCAGCCCGCCCTGCTGCGCGCGACGACGAACCCGGCCGTGCCGGGCAAGATCATCGTCGACGGCGTGGCGCGGGACGAGTGGGGCCTGACGTGGATGAAGATCGCGCCGGGTCCGCACACGGTGACGTACGGCGACCTGAGCGGCCTCGCGCCGCCCGCGCCGCAGGACGTCGTCGCCGTGTCGGGCGCGACGACGGTCGTCCAGGGCGACTACGGGATCAACGGCTACCTGCGCGTCCTCACGGAGGGCGCGGGTCCGGGCACGATCTTCGTGAACGGCCAGCCGAACAACGACTGGGGCATGTGGCGCGAGGCCGCGCCGGGCACGTACACCGTGTCGTTCGGCCCCGTCGCCGGCTTCGACACGCCGGCGTCGAGGGACGTCACGGTCGTCGCCGGTGCGACGGCCACGACG
>JBQTHW010000024.1:0-3664 GCA_052389495.1 Methanobacteriota archaeon
CCCACGACGACGATGCCCGCGCCGAGCGCGATCGTCAGCTTCGACGTCGTCGTCGTGTCGACGCTGGGCCGGTGGTCCAGCGCGAAGCCCGTCTTGTTCGTCCGGAGCTCGAACGTCGCGCTCCACAAGGTGAAGGTCACGTTCCCGGACACGTTCGTGGGGGCGCGCGCGACGACCTCCTTCCGCGCCGGGAAGACGACCTCAACCGTCGCGTTCGGGATCGGGGCGTTGTTGCTTCCGTCGACGACTCCGAGCGTCAGGGACCGATTTGCGGTCGGCGTGGGGTCGAGGCAGATGTCCTGGCGCACCGTCGCGGTCCCGTCGAAACGGACGACCCCGGAGCTGCCGTCGAAGTGGCCGGAGCGGTCCACGAAGAGGCGGTAGTAGCCGGGGCTCGGCGTGAAGGCGAACGTTCCGGCGTCGCCCGTCGTCGCGTTCACCGTGGCCACGCTCCCGTCCGCGTCGATCAGGCTCACCGTGGCGCCGGCCAGGAACATCGTGTCGTTGCCGCATTCGTACACCAGCCCCGTGAGCTGGCGTGTCTGCGCCTGGGCGATCATGGGGAGCACGCCGGCGAGCCCGCTCAGGACGAGCAGGGCGAGCAGGACGAGCGCCCCCAATTCACGGTGAAAACGCGGGTACATCCCGGAGACTCTCCTTCGTGGGCTAGGCCCTATGACCTCGCACAGCCACGGCACCGGCCGGGCGTAAGGCCGGCGAATCGGGTGACGGTATATAAGCGTAGTGGGAAAATCCTCGAACCGGTCCCTCCGAGGAAAGTTCCATGCCGGCCGTGGCCATCGCGGACCGATGGCGTCCCCGTACGTCCTCGGTGCCGCGGCCGCCGTCCTCGTCCTGACGTACGTGTTGATTTCCTTGCGTCAGGTCGCGCGCTTCCCGCTCGAGCGGCCGGCGTCCGCGATGCTCGGGGCCGGCCTCATGCTCGTGCTCGGCGTCGTCGGTCCGGCGGAGGCCCTCGCGTCGATCAGCGTCGAGGTCGTCCTCCTTCTCGTCGGGATGATGCTCCTCGTGTCCGGCCTCGACGCCTGCGGCTTCTTCGACGCGGTCTCGAGCCGGATCGCGTTGCGGGCGACGAGCCAGGCCTCGTTCCTGACATGGCTGATGGTCGTGACGGCGGCCCTGTCGGCGCTCGTCCTGAACGACACGATCGCCCTCCTCCTCGCGCCGATCGTCGTGCGCGCGACGCGCGACCTCCGCGTCGACCCCGTGCCGTACCTCGTCGGCCTCGCGATCGCCGTGAACGTCGGGAGCGTCGCGACGGAGATCGGGAACCCGCAGAACGCGTTCATCGCGATCCGCTCCGGGATCCCGTTCGTCAACTTCAGCGTCGCGATGCTCCCCGTCGCCGCGGTCTGCCTCGTCCTGTCGATTGTCGTCGTGCGCGTCGCCTTCGCGAAGCGCCTCGCGGCCCCGATCGAGCCGGCGGCCCGCGTGGCGCGCGCACCCGTCCAGCGACGTGGGGTCGCCCTGACGCTCGCTATCACGTCCGCCGTCGTGGCGGCGTTCTTCCTGACGAGTCCGACGTGGCTCCCGTTCCTCGCCCTCGTCGGCGGCTCCCTCGCGCTCTTCTTCGTCCCGTTCGTCTCGACCGCGACGCCGCGCGGCCTGATCGCGAAGGTCGACTGGGGCATCGTCCTCTTCTTCGTCGGCCTGTTCGTCGTCCTGGGCGGCGTACGCTCGTCGGGGCTCTCGGAGGGGATCCAGGCAGGGTTCGCCTCCTTGGTCGGCGCGCCCGGCGGGACGGGTGCGCTCGCCGGCCTGTCCGCGCTCCTCTCGAACTTGATCAGCAACGTCCCCGCGGTGCTCCTCCTCGCGGAGGCCGTCGAGGGGTCCGGCGGCACCGCGCATCAGTGGCTCGTGCTTGCGGCGAGCTCGACCCTGGCGGGGAACGCGACGATCCTGGGCGCGGCGGCGAACGTGATCGTCGTGCAGGCCGCGGCCCGTGAGGGCGCCCACGTGTCGATGCGCGACTTCGTCCGAGCCGGGCTCCCCGTGACCGCCCTGACGCTCGTCGTGTCGACGGTGCTCCTCGCCGTCCTGGTGCCCGCCTGACGCCGAACGTTTATTCCGGTCCCCGCGGCTGCCCCGTCCCGTGGCCGGACGCCGTCATCCTGGCGAGGAGCGCGAGCGCCTCGTGGACGACCTCGTCCGGTCGGGCTACGTCCGGTCGAACGCGGTCCGCGACGCCTTCCGGAAGGTCCCCCGCGACGCGTTCGTGTCGCCCCGCGACCGCGGCCGCGCCTACGTCGACGCGCCCCTTCCGATCCCCCACGGACAGACGATCTCCGCCCCGTCGATGATCGCGATCATGCTCGAGGAGGCGGCCCTCACGCTCGGTGAGCGGGTCCTGGAGATCGGGACCGGGTCGGGCTACCACGCCGCGCTCGTGGCGTGCCTCGTCGGCTCCGGGAACGTCGTGACGGTCGAGCGGGTCCCTGAACTCGCGGACTGGGGCCGGGCGAACCTGGCCGCCGCGGGCTTCCCGGCGGTCCGGGTCGTCACGGGGGACGGGAGCCTCGGGTTCCCGGAAGGCGCGCCGTACGCCTGCGTCCTCGCGACGGCAGGTGCCCCGCGCATCCCGGATGCGTGGGTCCGCCAGCTCGCATCCCGTGGACGCATCGTCGCCCCGATCGGGTCGTCCCGGCATGAGCAGGCGCTGGCCGTCGCGACGCGCCGGCCGGACGGCACGCTGGACGTCCGGTATGCGACGCCATGCGCCTTCGTCCCGCTGATCGGGAAGGACGCCTGGCCCTCCGAATGACTACGTCGTCGCGGGGGACCGGCCCCAGGCCTCGGGCGGCAGGCGCTTGTACAGGGGGTCCTCGTCGGCCGGACGCTCGCCGAGGGCCCGCTCGAGGTTCGACTCGTCGATCTCCCAGTAGAAGATGCGCCACGAGCGCCCGTTCAGGAGGAGGACCGTCTCCCACGTGCTCTGGAGCAGCCCGGCGTCGTGGAGCTCGTAGAAGAGCCTGCGGTCGTCGGGGTGGATCGCGTTGTCGATGATTCGGGTGCGGAAGCCGAAGTAGTTGAGCACGCGGTGCGCCTTCGTCCGGGCTTCGTCGGGCGTCGCGCCGAGCCGCCGCTCGATCGCGCGCGCGAGGCGCTCCAGGGTGACCATCCGCCCTCCAACACCCACGGGGTAATGTCGGTCGCCGCGCGATTTATAGTTTGGCCAGAGGGTAGCCCGAATCCGAACGATCGAAGCCGCGGTCCGTTGGACGGACGTCGAAGGCGTTACACTTATCGATAGTGAATTTCTCGCCCGACGATTTAAGAGTCGCCTCACGGGTCGATTCCCGAGGCGTCCCGGATGAAGAGGAAATCGGGGAAGGCGATCGTCGATTTCAATCGCAAGGTCACGGTCGTCCACTTCAACGTGGGGTCCGGCTACCTCACGTACATCGAGGAGGACGCGCCGAACTCCGCGCCCCGCCTCAAGAGCGTCGTGATCGACACGCGCGATCGGACGAAATAGGCTCCCGGGCCGCCGGCGCACGCCGGGGAGGAGTGGACCGAGTGGGCTCGAAGTGCATAAGCAAGCGTACCCGAGGCTCACCCATAGAAGAATGATGCCAGTGGAATGTCCTCAAGACGATGATGAAGAAGGCAAGGCCGGTTGAGAGGTATCCCGCGTTCAGTTGGG
>JBQTHW010000025.1:0-1611 GCA_052389495.1 Methanobacteriota archaeon
AGAGATTGAACGAAATGTGTCGGGCGCCCTTCCTGAGAGCCTCATTGGCGCTGCGAGGCCCAAGCCGGGCCGGCACGCCCTTCAACTTGTCCATCACGCGTACACGGTGTGAATCGCGCCCGGTCCAAAGGGGACGAGGAGGTCGACGCCTTTCGTCGCCCGTTCGTATCCGTATGCGGCCATCGCGAATGCGCCATGGAGGACGAACCGAATCCCCGTCCGCCGGAGCGCGTCGACGACGTCGGCGTATGCCTCGAGGAGCGTCCGCCGAGTCGTCGGGCCCGGGTTCGCCATCCGGCGGACGCCCTCGACCAAGTCGAAGTACCGCTCTCGGGTCATCCCGAAAGCCACCTCCTCGTAGGGCTTGAACCCTTCGGGGAGTGCGGTGAATCCGAATTGCCTTGCTTGTGGCCGTTCGAGACTACTCCCTTTGCGAGCCGGAGCCTGTGTCGCCATCGGTCGGGTGGACCGCCGATTGTGCCACACTTCGTACCGTACGTGCGGAACCTTTACGACCCGGGGTCCGTGATGCGCCACCGGTGGTTCGGATGAAGTTGTGGATGGCCCTCTACGGAATGATCTGGGCTGTGTTTCTGGAGTTCCTGCTCGCGATGACGCCGAACGTTTCCGGCGTGCTGCTGTACCCGCACGTGCTCCTGGGCCTCGCGATCATCGGCCTGGCCTTCTACAACTTCGATGGGGTGCGGAAGACCGCCGTCCCAGGGCGAATGAAACGAAGCGCGAAGTCGACCCTCCAGTTGTCCGCCGCGAACGCGGTCCTCGGACTCCTCCTCATGTTCGACGTCGGAAGGGATTGAACGATCCTCTCCGGCGTGACGGTCTGGGGACTGATCCTCTTCATCCACGTGGTGAATGCGTTCGCGATCATCACCCAGGCCGCGGCCGTGGCCATCGCGTACGACATGTGGGAAGACAAGGAGTTCCTGAAGGAGACGGCCCCGGGTGAGATTCCCGCGGTCCCGGCTTCGAACCTTTCCGTTCACGCGCCGGGCCCGTAGCGAGACGTGCGCGAGGGTTTCGTCCGCCTCTGAGCGGCAAGGCTAAAGTGAGCTCTCCGCATCGAGGAGCATGGAAGCCCAAGGCCTGCCTCTGCCGGAGCATCACCGACGGTTCCTTGATCACTTCGCAGCCGTCTGCCACGCGGACGTGCGGGTGGTGGCCGCCTTCCTCGGCGGCTCGTACGCGAAAGGGCTCGCGGACGCGTTCTCCGACCTCGACCTGACGGTCATCACCACGGATTCAACCTACGAGCAGTTCGTCGCCGGGCGCGAGTCGTTCATCCGCCAGCTGGGCGAGCCGCTGTTCATCGAAGACTTCGAGCGTCCGAACATGGTCTTCATGATCTTCTCCGACGGCACGGAGGCCGAGCTCTGGTTCGCCAGCCCGAGCCGCCTGAAACATATCCACAGTGGCCCGTTCCACACGTTGGTCGACAAAGCCGGGATCCTCGCGGCCGCGGAGTTCCCACCTTCCGGAGCGGACTCGGCCTGGCAGACCGAGACGCTTCGGCGCCTGATCACCTGGTTCTGGCATGACATGGCCCACCACATCTGTCCGCGCCCGATGGCGGTGATGAAGTGGGACATGTCA
>JBQTHW010000026.1:0-1957 GCA_052389495.1 Methanobacteriota archaeon
ACTTCGTGTTCTCTCCGCCGAACGCGCGCGCGGGCGACCCCGTTTCGTTCGCGGCGTCCGCGTCGGGAGGCACGCCGCCGTATGCGTTCACATGGGACTTCGGGGACGCCGGCACGGGGGCGGGGATGTTCGCGAACCACACGTTCTCCGCGGAAGCGACGTACACCGTCACGCTGACCGTCACGGACGCAGCCTCGGGCCTCGGAATCGTCGCGAAGTCCGTTCCGATCCGGAGAGCGGCCGTGGTCGGGAACGTGACAGCGGCCTTCGACGCCGAGGTGAACGGTCTCTCCGTCATGTTCGTCGACCGGAGCGTATCCGACACCGGCGCGGCGATTGTGCGGTGGCTGTGGGCCTTCGGCGACGACACATCGTCGACGGAGGCGAGGCCGAACCACACGTACCGGTTCGCCGGATTCTTTGCGACGTTCACGGTCCTGCTGTACGCCTACGATGCGGAGGGCAACGTCGGTTCGACCTCGAGGGACGTCATGCTGACGAACGGCCCCCTCCTCTTTGGCACGACCGGCGTCATCCTCGTCGCCGTCGCGGTGCCTATCGTCGTGATCTGGTGGCTCCGGAGACGGAAGGCGAGGCGGCGGACATGAGGACCGCCTCCGTCGGCGGCGTCGTCGGTGCGGCGAACGAGGAAGTCGGTGCCGTCGGGGCGGCTCCCGGCGCCGTCACGTTGACGAACAAATGGACCGACCGGTATGGCGCCGTCACGTCGAAGACGCCGTCCCGGAACAGGATGAAGTGGAGCCTCCACACCCCGACCGACGCGATCGAGAACGTGTAGGGCCACGTCCATCTTTGACCATCGTCCAGCGACCTGTTGGACCAGTCCAGGTCCGTCCGGTTCCGCTCGACGAACTGGAGCCTGCCGGAGACGTTCATGAACTGGCCCCCGACAAGGTCCACGCGGACCGTGTAGTCCACCCGCGCGACCTCGAGGTTCTTGACGCCGATCAGGATGCATCCCGGCTCCGACACGTTCAGGCGGCGCGGGTACTCCGACGTGGTCCCGTTGCAATCCAAGACGTAGAACTCCGTGAAGTGCTCACGCGGCCGTGGCGTCGCGACGACGTAGGCGACGACCGCCGCGGCGAGCACGATGCTCGCGGCGAGGGAGACCGTGAGCGCCCTGTCGATCAGGCTTTCCCCCTTCCACCGCGGCGCGCCCAGATCGACCGTCAGCTCGAGTCGGTTCACGACGGGGAGCACGAGCCGCCGCCAGTACGCGACGACCCCGACGCCGCCTGTGAACGCGGCGATGAACGCGACGACCGGCGCGAAGCGGATGCCAAGCGAGGTGAAGTTCAAAGCCAGGCCGAGGAGTGGGACGACCGCGATGCTCAGTCCGATGCCGAGCGCGATCCTCTCGATCCAATCGATGTCGCGGTTGGTCGGGAACAACGCGGCCACCAGGACGTACCCGGGTGCGAACAGCACGAGGAGGATCGCGGCGGGGTTCCCCACCCCCATGACGAGGAGCAGTCCCGAGAGGCCGAGCGTGTAGCCGATCGCCAGGTAGAGATCCCACGGTTTCTCCTGGAAATGAATGCGCACCCGGGGCCCCCGGTAGGTCAGGAACCGCGGCCCCTTAAGCGTTTTCTCCGCCCCTGCGGAACTCGGTCCGGCGAGGGCCGAGAATCAAGGAGGAGAACCACGAGGTCAGATATATCTCCCGCCGAACGGTCGCCGTCGCCGCGATGCGGGACGTCCGACGGATCCTGCGGCCGAGGACGTTCGCCGTCCTGTTCGCCGGCTACTTCGGCGTGATCGGCGTCGGGTCGTGGATTTTCGCGTCGGGCTTGTCGTTCGCCTGGTACGGCCCCGACCTGGCGCGCTGGGTCTACGCGACGTACTTCCTTGGCTCGGCGGTGTTCCTCCTGGGCTTGGCCGTCATCGGCTACGTCGTGCAGTCCGCGTTCGACCGCCGGGTGCGCGACGTGAA
>JBQTHW010000027.1:0-1610 GCA_052389495.1 Methanobacteriota archaeon
CGGCAACTGCCGAGAGGAGCCGGCGCACGACGTACCGCTCGTTGTAGACGGGGATCTGGACCGTTACGAGCGGGATGCTCGAGGGCGCGGTCGTCGCCGCGGGGGGCGCGCGCCGCAGGCGCAGCCATCGGTACGTCAGGTAGTACCAGTTCGCGGCGTACACGAAGAGGGCGAGTGACACGAGAACGTACAGTACGGCGAGTCCGACGGCAGCGAGGTCGGTCGCAGAAGCCCCTCCGGATCATCCGAGCCACGGCGCGCAAGGTCGGATCGCAGGCTGGATCATCGAGCGACGAAACCTCCCATGTCCGTTCGCAGAGCGATCCTCCGGACGTGACGTTACTACCGTAATCGTAATCAGTCCTACCTATATCTTCGTTCCGAAGCGGCCCGATTCGGACCCGGCGTGGCGTGACCCTCAAATACGCCCCTCCCGTTCGGAGCCCGCATGTGCCGGATGATGGGCGTCGTGAGCCGTGGTCCCGTGTACTACGACCTGTTCGAGGAGTTCGCGGACCTCGCCACGCACGGGATGTGCCCGATGGGCGCGCCGGATGAACGCGGCCACAAGGACGGCTGGGGCCTCGCGTGCTTCCACAACGGCGCGCTCCGGTTCCACATCAGGGACGTCGGTGCGGCGACGGACGCCTCGAAGTACTACGGGTACGCGTGGAAGATCGCGAAGCTGAACATCGAGCGCGGCGAGGGGCAAAGCCTCGTCGTGCTGGGCCACCTGCGGCGCGCGTCGAACCCGGCGAGGGTCGCGCAGAAATGGTCCCACCCCTTCGTCGTGGAGCGCAACGGCTCGACCTGGGCGTTCCAGCACAACGGCGCTCTCCTGACGGAGGTGAAGGACCCGGACCGGGTCGACTCGCAGATCATCTTCGAGTCCCTCCTCCGCGGCCTGGACGGCGCGGACCACGGAGCCGTCGCCCGTGCCACGTCGGCGATGCGGGAGGAGGCCCTCGCGGTCCAAGGCGGCTTCACCGCGCTGAACTTCATGCTGTCGGACGGGAAGGCCCTCCACGCATACCGAGACTTCGCGACGAACGGGGAGTACTACACGATGTACCAGGACCACCTCGGCGAGATGGTCGTCACGGCATCGGAGCCGATCCTCGGGATGAAGCCGGAGCCTCTCCCCCGGGGGATCCTGCACACCGTGACGCCGGACCTTCAGATTCAGCGGACGACCGTCGCGTGAGAGGGCGTGCCGATGCGCCGCCGGGCCCTCGACGTCCTAGCCTGCCCTCACTGTCTGGGGCCGCTGACACCGCCCGGATCGAACGATGAGGTCGTTCTCGGGGGCACACTCCGGTGCGTGCGCGAGAACCTGAGCTTCCCTGTCCTCGACGGCATCCCTCGACTGGTCCGTCTCGACCGCGCCGAGAGGCTTGATGCGGTCGCCCGCGCCTACAGCGCCGCGTGGCGCACGGACGGCTGGGGCAGTCCGAATCCGGACTACCTCAGGTCCCTTCCCTACCGGGACACGACCGGTCGACGGAGTAGGGAGTGGAAGGTCAAGAAACGGAGCTTTGACGCCTTGGCGCCCGTCGTGGCGGGCCGCGAGGGGCACAAGGTCCTGGACCTCGGATGCGGGATGGGCTGGC
>JBQTHW010000028.1:0-6883 GCA_052389495.1 Methanobacteriota archaeon
CTTCCGTTGTCCGCGGACGTACCGAGGAACGACCCGCAGAAACGGGTTCAGGATTGGGCTGTGTCCCTGGGCGCGGACGATGTCAATGTTCGCGATGTTCGGCCCCACGTGACCCTCTACGCGGAACAAGGGGCGGGGATGCTCGACCCCAACCGTGCGAGCGTCCTCCGGGTTCCGGGGACGTACTCGCTAACGATAACCGCGATCGCGCGGAATGTTACGGATACGCTCGAAGCACGCTTCACATCCTACGGGGACGTGTACGGGCTCGCCGGGACCGACCACCTCGGTCGAGACCTGTTCATCGGACTGATCTGGGGGGCCCCGGTGGCGCTCGCCTTCGGCACGGCGGCCGCTGTCATTACGGTGCTGTCTCAAGTGATCCTTGGAGCGCTCGGCGCCTACTACGGCAAGCGGTTCGACGAAGTCATTCAGCGCGCGACGGATTTCTTCATCATCATCCCGGTTCTGCCAATCCTCATCCTAATCGGCCAACTCTACGAAGTGACGATCGCCATCATTCTGGCCATCGTCGTCGCGTTCAACCTCGTCGGAGGTACGACGAAAGTCGTGCGCAGCATCACCCTCCAGGTACGAGAGGAACTCTACGTCGAAGCGGCCCGGTCCTACGGAGCTTCGCGCCGGAGGATCTTGTTCCGGTACATCATCCCGCGCACGATGCCTTACACCTTCGCACTCCTGTCGCTCTCCGTGCCGAGTTTTATCTTCCTCGAGGCCTCCCTGAGCTTCTTGGGTCTTGGCGACCCGGTCTTACCGACGTGGGGCGCCATCATGGGGGATGCGTCGCGGAACGGCGCCCTCTACAACGGGCTGTGGTGGTGGATCGCATTCCCCGCGTCGGGAATCGTGTTCACGACGGTCGCCTTCGCCTTCCTGGGATACGCGTTCGACAAGGTCCTCAACCCGAGGTTGCGAGAAGAGTGAGGGGGCCGTCGTGGCGCTTCTCGACGTGAAGGATCTCTCACTTTATTACCGGACCTCGCGCGGACCGGTCAAGGCCGTGGACGGCATCTCATTCGAACTCGGCGAGGGCGAGACCCTCGCGATGGTCGGCGAGAGCGGCTGCGGGAAGACGTCGACGGCGTCCGCGATCCTCCGTGTCCTCCCGCGAAACGTCCACCGATACACCGGCGAAGTCCGGCTCGGCGGCACGAACGTGATGGAGTACTCGAACGAGGAGTTCCGGACCAAGGTACGCTGGCGCGGCATCTCGATGGTCTTCCAGGGCGCAATGAACTCGCTCAATCCCGTCATGAAGGTCGGCTACCAGGTCGGCGAGCCGCTCCTCGTCCACCTGGACGCCGGCCGCGACGAGATGGAGGAGCAAGCCCGGCAAGCCCTCCGGAGCGTGCGGCTGCCGGAGTACATCGCGGACCGCTATCCCCACGAGCTGAGCGGCGGGATGAAGCAGCGGGTCGTCATCGCGATGGCCTTGATCATGAAACCGAAGCTCGTGATCCTCGACGAGCCGACGTCCGCGTTGGACGTCATGACGCAGGCGAACATCATCAACGTCCTGAAGCGCCTGAAGCGCGAGGAACGCCTGTCGTACGTCTTTATCACGCACGACCTCGCCCTCGCGAGCGAGCTGGCGGACCGGGTGGCGATCATGTACGCCGGCAAGATCGCTGAAATCGGGACCGCGGAGCAGGTCTACCGCGACGCGAAGCATCCGTACACGCGTCTCCTGCTGAGCAGCGTCCCTCTCCTCCGAGGGCTTCGGATCCCCGAGTCGATCCCGGGCACACCGCCCGACCTGATCAATCCGCCGAAGGGGTGCCGGTTCCGCCCGCGCTGCCCGTACGCGTTCGAGCGGTGCACGGAGGAACCCCCGCTCGCCTGGGGGGACCGGCTCGCCGCGTGTTGGCTCATGGACGGAGGCACGGCATGACGGAGGACGGCGGCACGATCCTGCGCCTCGAGAATCTCCAGACGTGGTTCTCGATCGGTGGCCGGTTGCTCGCGAAGCCCGTCTTCGTCCGGGCCGTCGACCGGGTGACGCTCGACGTAAAGCAGGGAGAGACGGTCGCAATCGTCGGCGAGAGCGGCTGCGGGAAGACGACCCTTGGCCGAACGATCCTTCGGCTCATCGAGCCGACGGGCGGCCGCCTCACGTACGACGGTCGGGATATCACCCACCTGCCCGAGGAGGAGCTCGAGTGGCTCCGGAGGAAGGCCCAGATGGTGCCGCAAGACCCCTACTCGAGCTTGAACCCGGGTTTCCCGGTCTCGCGGATTCTCGAGGAGCCACTCCTCGTGCACGGGATGGGCGATGCGGCGGCACGATCGGAACTCGTTCAACGCGCGCTCCAGGACGTGCGGCTCGAGCCGACCGACCAGTTCGCGCCAAAGTACCCGCACATGCTGAGCGGTGGGCAGCGGCAGCGAATCGCGGTCGCGCGAGCAATCATCCTGAATCCGGAGCTTATCGTCGCCGACGAGCCCGTGTCGATGCTCGACGCCTCCGTCCGCATCGCCATCCTGAAACTCCTCACGGAACTTCAGAGGAAGTACAAAATCGCGTTCGTCTACATCACCCACGACCTCGCCACCGCGAAGTACTTCTCTGACCGAATCGCAATCATGTACGCCGGCCGCGTTGTCGAGGTGGCACCCGTCGCGGAGCTGCTGCGAGAACCGCTGCATCCGTACACGCGGGCGCTCATGGAGGCCCTGCCCGACCCCGACCCGGACAACCGAGCGCGCGAGCGGCCGGCCCTGCCGGGCGAGCCGCCGAGCCTCGTGAGCCCGCCGCCGGGATGCCGGTTCCACCCGCGCTGTCCCATCGCCCGCGCGGGGTGGTGCGACATCGAGGAACCGGAGTTGCGGGAGATGCGCCCGGACCACTTCGTGTCCTGCCACCTGGCAGAGTGAGCGGACTAGGACGAGATGCGGAGCCGCTCGGGGAAAAGCTTATCTAGCCTCGTACGGTTTCGCAGCGCAAGTTCAACCGCGATGGAATCGGAAGGCGGGGAACGGGGAGACACGTTATGAGCTTCTTGCGTCAGACGCGTGCGATGTTGCTGGCGGTCTTGTTGGTCGTGACGGCGCTTGGCGTGATGACGACGTACGCCCAGGCGGCGCCCAACGGTCCGCAACCGAGGGCGACGGGGCCTAACCTCGACGAAATGGTGTGGTCCGAGGAGACGGACCCCTCGAAGGCCCTGACGGAGCTGATCGCGGGGAACCACGACATCTTCATGTTCGACATCCGATCGGCCGCGGACAAGGAACGCGCCGCGGCGTCCGATCAAGTCAACACGTTTTTCGTCTCGGGCCTGTTCGACGAGCTCTCGATGAACCCTGCGGAGCAGAACCAGACGGCGGGCCACCCACGGAACCCGTTCTTCGTGCGAGAGGTCCGGGAGGCGATGCAGTACCTCGTCGATCGCGACTTCATCGTTCGGGACATCTATGGAGGCTTCGCGACCCCGTTCGCGACGACGTGGCACCCGAAGTCCGCCGATTACGGCCGCGCGATCGCCGACCTTCTGAAGCTCGAGGACCGGTTCGCGTTCAACCCGGAGAAAGGCAAGTCCCAAATCACGACCGCGCTCCAATCCCGCGGGTGGACGATTCAGAGCGGCACGGATGCGCGAGGCACCGACTGCCCGATCGCAGGCGGCTGTTGGCGGGACCCGGAGAACCGAATCCCAACAATCCGAATCCTCAAGCGAACCCAGGACGAGCGGCTCCAGCTCGGCGCGTACTACGGGAACATCCTCCGCGGGTTGAACTTCCGCGTCGAGGAGACCGGCGTCCGGAACGCCGCGATCCCGTACGGGTCCGCACCGAACGAGGACATCTGGCACATCTACACGGCCGGCTGGATCGCCACGTCGCTCACGGCCTACGACGACGGCCAGCTGCAGTTCTACGCGGCGTGCGGAATCGGCGAGCCGTACTGCACCCCGGGCGGACCGTTCTACGATCCCCCCGACGAGCTGGAGGACATCGCGAACACACTGCTCCTCGGTCAATACAAGAGTTCCGCCGAGCGGCAGAGCCTGATCGCGAGGGGCACGGAACTCGCGATGAACGAGTCCCTCCGGATCTTCATCGACGCGCGGAACGCCCCGTTCGTCCACAACACGCGGATGTCGAAACTCGTGTGGGACCTGTTCGGCGGCCCGACGCACCCCTGGGGCCTCAAGACCGCCACGGTGCCCGCCGACCCGACCTCGGGGCTCCGGACCGCGAAGGTGCTGAACTTCCAGATGTTCGTCGACGGATGGAACCCGTGGGTCTTCCCTGGTTGGCTCTATGACGGCATCCAGCGGGATCAGTTCATGGACCCGGCGATGTCGCCTCACCCGCACACGGGCCGATGGACCGACTACCGGACGAACGCCACCGTCTTGACCGCAGGACCCGATGCGACCTTGCCCGTGCCCGTGGACGCCGTCGTCTTCAACACGACGACGAACACGTGGACCCCTCTCGGGACCGGCGTGCAGGCCGTCAGCAGGGTGACCTACGATCACGTCTTCGGCAAATGGCACCACGGACCGGACATTACGATGGACGATGTCCTGTACACGTGGTCGAACCTGTGGCGCCGGGCCGCCGGGGACATCGGCAGCGTGACGGGCATCAGCAACGCGGCGTCGCCTGCGACGGAGGCGTTCGTCCAGGACTCCCTGAAGGCGATCCGCGTCGTCGACGCGGACACCCTCGAGGTGTACTTCGACTTCTGGCACGTCGATCCGCAGGAGATTGCGGGATTCGCATCGACCTTCCCCGATGCGCCGTGGGAGGTCCAGGAGATCGCCGCGAAGCTCATCCTGGACGGAGTCGCGGCAAACCACGATGCGGACGCCGGAACGACGGGGCGGATTTGGCTCGACCTGACGAAGGGCGACAGCCTGCCGTTCCTTGCGGCGGCCCTGGCGACGTACTCGGCCTCGAACTGGATTCCGCCGGGCATGGCTGGAGAAATTACCGCTGCGGAAGCGACGGCGCGCTGGAGCGCCCTCGAGGCGTGGGCCCTCACGCGAGGCCACTACTGGCCCAGCCAGGGACCCTTCTACCTCGAGACGGTCGACACGGCGAACCGCCAGACGATCATGAAGGCGTTCCGAACCGGCTACCCGTTCGACCAAACGTACTGGAACGCCTTGGTCCCGGTGGACTTCCCGTCCGTGAACTTCCAGTCGACGCCTCCGGTGGTGTTCGCGGGCACGCCTGCGATCTTTGACTTCACCATCACCCTCGGGCCGCAGCCGACGGATGACCTCGCGTCCGCCGTGTGGTTCCTGAGGGACGCCTCGACGGGACAGTTCCTCAAGGACGCACAGAACCGGGACGCGCGCAGTCCCACCCGGCTGGGAACGGGCAGCTATCGGATTGAAGTCCCCGATACGGAAACGGACGCGCTGCTCCTCGGGAACTTCGAGGTGATCAGCGTCGTCTCGACGAACGCGGTGGCGGTGCCTGCGATACGTAGGGTGAGTTTCCTCATCCTACCCTCGACGGAGTGGTTCGAGGCTCTCTTGGACGCCCGGGCCTCCCTGATCGAGAACGACGTGGACGACCTGTCGGGCGATATCGGGCAGGTCCAGACCGACCTGAACGGTCTCGCGTCGTCGACGTCCGGCCTCGTGGGTCTCGTCACGGCGATGGCGATCCTCGCGGTGATCGCGGTCGTCATCTCGGTCGTGAGCGTGGCCCTCGTCCTGCGTCGGGCGAGACCTCCGGCAATCCCGAAGGACGAGTTGACCGAGCCATAGGCAGGCGGGAGAACGGGCGCGGACCCCCCGCGCCCACCTTTCACTTTTCGCGCCCGAGCGGGCGGGCCGGCAGGTTTATTGTGAGCCCGGGGACTATTCCGACGTGACTCCCGTGCCGGGGCACCCCGCGAGGCACGCGACCCGTGTCCTCGTGGCGGCGGCAATCGCGTGCCTCCTGGCGCCGCTGGCCCGCGCCCAGGAGCAGGACTACCTCAACGAACTCGCCGCGGAACTCGCGATCGCCCAAGTTCACCTCGACGACGCCAGCGCCGCGATCAGTGCGTGCAACGACAATCTGATCGCGTGTTTCCAACAGCCGGCACCCTTCGCGGACCGCATCGACCAGGCGAACGTGGGCCTCGAGGGGGTCCGGACGAACCTGTCTGCGCTGCTCGTTCCACCGCCGTACGCCTCGAGCCACGCCCTCCTGTTGGACGGATTCCGCCAGCTGATTGACGGCCTCGCGCTCTACGCGACGGGCCTGCGCGAGAGGGACGTCGACAAGATCAACTCCGCCGCCGACCTCATCTCCGCGGGCAAGCGAGACATCGAGACCGCGAGCGCGGCGATCCTATCCCAGCCGCCCGGCACGTCGGGACTCCTTCTCGTCCTCACCGCCGCTGTCGTCGCGATGGGCGTCTCCGTCGGTGTGCTCGCCGTTTTCCTCCTTCGGCGAGCCCTGCCGGCTCGGCGGGAGTACATCGAGAAGACCTGGGCGACCTGCCCGAAGTGCGGGGAGGTGCTCGACATGTGGTGGACCTATCGACGCCGCCAGATCCGGGACTGGCGCGAATCCCACCTGCGGAGCCACGCACGGGATCGTCCGCCCGGCGGCGAGCGAAGCGCGTAGGATCGAGGCCTCGTGCGGATTGACCGGAGGGCGGCCCCGAAGACGATGAGGAGGGCCGCGATCGCCCCGACGGTCACGAAGAACGCCCGGTCGATTGCGACCCGCGGCGAATCGACGGTCTGGGTTCCGGTCTCCGGGGCGACCACGCGGAAGGAAACGGAGGCCACGTGAATTGCGTGCCACTGGGCCTCGACGGTCTCCGTGGAAGTGGATCCGAGGACGAGCCAGATCCGGCCGAGGCTATGACTCCAGAACCCCGTGAGGAGGCGGAAGACGCGGGGAC
>JBQTHW010000029.1:0-3902 GCA_052389495.1 Methanobacteriota archaeon
CGAGGGGCTCCTGGAGGTGGTCCGTCGCGAGGATCGTCGCCTTGCGCACCTCGCGCTCCGCCGCGCGGAGGAAGTCCTCCATCGTGATCGTGTGCCGCTTCCCGCGCCGCAGGGACGTCCGCATGGCCTGCCGGACGACGTTCAGGATCGACCCGCCGCTGAGCGCGTACCGCGTGGCGAGGAGCTTGAAGTCGATGTCCTTCGCGATCGGCGCGCCCTTCGGGACGAGGCGGCGGTAGATCTCCCGCCTCATGCCGACGTCCGGCATGACGAAATCGACGGCGACGTCGATGCGTCGGTCGAGGCCCTTGTCCAGGACCCGTGGCAGGTTCGTCGCGAGGATCACCACGCCTGCGTCGTTCTCGAGCCGGTTCAGGAGCACGTTCACGTCGCGGTTCGTCCACGGCGCCGACGCGTACCCGCGTCGGTGGAACACGGCGTCCGCCTCGTCGAAGAACAGGACCGCTTTGTCGACCCGCGCGCGCTCGAAGACGGCTTCGATGTTCTTCTCCGTCTCTCCGACCCACATGTTCTCGAGCTGCGCGTAGTTCACGACGTGGAGCGGCCGCCCGAGCTCGTGGGCGATCGCCTCCGCGGCCATCGTCTTCCCCGTGCCCGGCGGCCCGGCGAAGAGGAGGGCGAGTCCCTTCGTCTTCTTGACGACCTTCCGGAGGCCCCACCGACCGTACATGACGCCCTTGTGCCTCAACTCGGCGAGGGCGTCCTCGAGCGCCTCCCGCGTGGACGGTGCGAGGACGAGGTCCTGCATCCGGAATCGCGGCTTCACGACCTGCGCAAGCTGCCTCGCCTCGCGATCGTGGGCGTGCGGCTCATGCGGATCGGGTTCCTCCTCGGACTGGTACACCTCCAGGCCCGCGTCGAGAAGCTTGATCAGGTTCCGCACGTCGTCGCGAGAAACGTGGCGACACGACTCCCGGATGCGGCCGCACTTCGGACACTTCACGATCCACTTGTTCCGGTCCTCTTTCCCCATGGAACCCCTCGCGGGATGGCCGCCGGGCCTCTCCGGCTTCCCGGAACGCCCACCGGGCGCTATTAACTTTCCACCGAGGCCGCGAGAAGGGCGAGGCCGGCCCTCCGAGGCGCATCGGTTCGCCGCCGTGCGGCCGACGGAATCAGGCCGAGTGGCCCGACGATGGCGGGCGCGCTCTCGTCCGCGGCTGGCGCCGGGTCGCTCGGCCCGGCCTGCGCGGGCACGTACTCGCCTCGCACGCTCACCTGTCCTCCCGCGACGATCCGAACGACCTGGGGAGCCGGCGTGAAGTACCCCGGCACGGCGCCGAACGACACGACGTAGTCCTGGGGCAGCAGGGTCAGGTCCAGCGCCCAGTCGTTCCTCGGGACCCCGTCGACGAAGACCGTCGCCGGCAGGGCTGGCGACGTCGCGACGTGCAAGGCCCCGTGGGCGACGAAGTCCGCGCGGGCGGTCTGGTCCCCCGCCGCGACCGTGACGGAGATTGGAGGCGGCGTCGTGTAGCCGGGCACGTCCGTGAACGAGACCGTGTGCGGGCCCTGATCGATGAGAAGCCTGACGGACCAGTCGTTCCGCGGGATTCCGTCCACGGCGATCTGCGTCGGCACCGCAGGCGACCCGAAAGCGGCGAGGTATCCCAGGCCTGTCGTGTTCGGTCCCGGCGCGGACGGATTCAGCGTGAAGACGCCCGTCGTCGTGGTGAGCTGTCCCGCGACGACCGCGACGGTCCGAGGCCCTGGCGGATCGGCCCCGAAGACCCTTCCGAACGTCACCGTATACGTCCCGGCCGGGACGGCGACCCACAGACCCGTCTCGGCGGCCGGCACGCCGTTCACGAAGATCATCGCTCGGACCCAGGGCTGCAGGATCACGCGGAGGTATCCGAGGCGTTCGTACGTGCCGACGACCTCCGTGGTCTCCCCGGACGTGAGCTCGACGGTCACGTCGCCCGGCGTGCGGAAGCCGGGGACGTCGCCGAACGAGACGAGGTAGGCGCCCGGAGCCATCTTGACCCAAGCCAGCCCCCACCGGTCCCTCGGGATCCCGTTCACGTAGATCGTCGCGGGCACGGCGGGTTCGGTGCGTACCCGGAGGAGCGCAGGAGGCGTGGTCGCACCCACGACGGAGGCACGGCCCGAACTTGCCGCGGAGCCCCCGCGCCCGTCCTCCACCCGCAACGTCACGTCGTACGTGCCGACCGCGTCGTAGGCGTGGACGGCCGAGATCGTTCCGCCGTACGGATCGCTCTGACCCGACCTCGCGGCGCCGTCGCCGAAGTCCCATACGTACGACAGGACGTCACCGTCGGAGTCGTTCGCCTCGGCTCGAAACGAGACGGCCTGGGTCGGCAGGACGGGGTCCGGCGTTACGCCGATTGCGCTCAATGAGGGGACGTGGTTGGGCCCGACTTCGAGCGCCCCGACCATCGTGGCCGGACTGAACTCGGAGAAGTACTCGTAGTTCCCTCCCGAGTCGAGGACGAACGCCACGGACGCGACCCGGGTCGAGTCGTCCACGTTGCCCGAGCGGACGATCGCCTCCGGATTGCCAGGGTACACCTTGTTCGGTGGGTACCCGGGTCCGTAGACGGCGAAGTTGTGGACTCCGTCGACCCACTCGATCGTAACAGTGATCGTGTCGTGCGCGATCACTGTCAGCGCCGGATTGATTCCTCCCGGCTGGCCATAGTCCCACCCGCGGGAATCCGCCTTCAGCGCGAAGCTCACATCCGTGGCCTCCGCGACCGGCAAGCTCACGGCGGCCCACGCAGACATCGCAACGACGACTCCGACGAGAACGGCCCTCACGTCGTCTCCCCCCTCGTTCCGTGACAACGGACGGACGGTATTTGAGGATACGCCGGCGCGCCCGGGCGGGGGAGCGGCCAGGAGAACCCTCATCTACGGGGCGGGATTGTGTCGACGCGAGGCGACACGTTGGCGGAGCGGTACCGGAGGCGTGCCCTGCCGTTCGCCGTACACGACGTCGGGCTGCGCGACGCCTCCCCGGCGGAGGCCGCCGCGGTGAGCGAGGACTTGGGCCTCGCCCTCTCCCCCGACGAGATGCGCCGCGTCCAGGACCACTTCCGCCGCGTCGGCCGTGAGCCGACGGACGTCGAGCTCCAGAGCCTCGGCCAGGCGTGGTCCGAGCACTGCTGCTACAAGTCCTCGAAGGTCTTCCTCCGCGAGTTCATCTTCCCCGTGCAGGCGCCCTGGGTGCTCGACCGGGGCGACGCGGGCGTCGTCGAGTTCGACGCGGACCACGCGTACGCCCTGCGGATCGAGAGCCACAACCATCCGTCCGCCGTCGAGCCGTACGGCGGCGCGACGACGGGGATTGGCGGGATCCTGCGGGACGTCCTCGCGATGGGCGCGCAGCCGATCGCCCTCGCGGACCCGCTCCACTTCGGACCGCTCGACCTGCCGTTCGACAAGCTGCCGAAGCGCCTCAAGCACCCGAAGTACCTGTTCGGCGGCGTCGTCGCGGGGATCCGGGACTACGGCAATCGCGTCGGCATCCCGACCGTCGCCGGCGGGATCGTCTTCGACGAGGGCTACGTCGGGAACGTCGTCGTGAACGTGGCGTGCGTGGGGTTCGCAAGGAAGTCCCAGCTCGTGCGGAACCGCGTCGCGTCCGTCCGGGACGTCTTCGTCCTCGCGGGCGGCCGCACGGGGCGGGACGGCATCCACGGCGTCACGTACGCGTCCGTCGACATGACGGGCAAGGCGATCGCGGGCTGGGAGGCCGGCGCCGTGCAGCTCGGCGACCCGATCCTGAAGGAGCCGCTCATCCACGCGTGCGTCGAGGCCGCGCAGGCGGGCCTGCTCGACGGCCTCAAGGACCTTGGCGGCGGCGGCCTGTCGTGCGTGATCGGCGAGATGGCCCTCGCGGGCGGCTTCGGCGCGGA
>JBQTHW010000030.1:0-6145 GCA_052389495.1 Methanobacteriota archaeon
CCCAGGTCGCCTCGGAAGCGTCCGCGGCCTCGGAGCGTGAGGTCCACGGAGACCCTCGTCTCCTTCGACGATCGGCGGACACGCACGGGGGCGCGGGTCAGCGCATCGCCTCCTCCGCCCGATCGAAATCCACGTGGCCCGTGTAGAGCGCCCTGCCCACAACGACGTGATCGAAGCCCGCCCGACGCAACGCGCGGACGTCCTCGAGGCTCGCGACCCCGCCCGATGCGATGCGGGGCTTCGCGCAGCGACGCACGATCGGCTCGTTCGCGTCGCCGACGCCCTGGAGCCGGCCTTCCCGAGCGACGTTCGTGAACAGGACGCCGTCGAGGGGCAGGCGGTTCGCGCGCTCGATGAGATCGGCCGGGTCCGCGTTCGAGGCGTGGCGCCACCCTTCGACGAGGACCCCACGCTCGTCACGGTCCAACGCGAGGACGAGGCGGGACGGGAAGCGGACGGCCATGTCGCGGAGCCATGCGGGGTCCCGGATCGCGCGCGTCCCGACGATCGCCTTCGTCGCGCCGTGGGACAGGAGGTCGCGCAGGGCCGCCTCGTCGCGGAGCCCACCGCCGATCTGGACGGGGATCGCGAGCGCCCGGAGCACATCGCGGACGAGCTCGCGGTTCTCCCCCGAGGAGAGCGCCGCATCGAGATCGACCAAGTGGAGGCGCTTCGCGCCGCGACGCTGCCAGTCTCTCGCGAGGGCGACGGGATCGTCCGAGACGACCTGGGCGGTCGCCGGCCGGCCGCCGACGAGGATGACCGCGCGCCCGCGCATCACGTCGATCGCGGGGATCACGCCGACCGGACCACCCCCGCCTCGCGAAGGAAGTTCCCGAGGATGGCGGCGCCGACCCGCCCGCTCTTCTCCGGGTGGAACTGGACGCCGAACACGCGGCCCGTCCGGACCGCCGCAGCGAACGGGCCCCCGTGGTCGCTCGTCGCGACGGTCCCGTGGGCGTCCGCCGGCGCCGCGTACGAGTGGGCGAAGTACACCATCGGGTCCGGCGGAACGCCGTCGAACCACGCGTCGGGCCTCGTCCGCAGACGGGACCACCCCATGTGGGGCACGATGTCCGCCTCGAGACGTGCGACCCGCCCCGGGAGAACACCCAGCCCGCGCCCGGGGCCCTCGTCGCTCGACTCGAACAGGAGTTGCATTCCCGCGCAGACGCCGAGGAGGGGCACGCCTCGGCGGACCGAGTCGAGGAGCGGCCGACGGACCGTCGCGATGCCCCGGACGACCGCGGGGAACGAGGCGACGCCCGGCACGACGAGGCAGCGCGCACCCCGGACGACTTCGGGCGATCGGGTGATGCGGACGGAGGCCCCCGCGCGTCGGAACGCCTCCCTCAGACTGAAGAGGTTCCCCGTCCCGCTGTCGACGAGGGTCACGTCCGCCATTGGGCCGCCTCCTTGAGCGCCTCGAGCAGCCGTGCGTGCTGTGCGTCCGTGCCGACCGTGATGCGGAGACATCCGCCCGCGTCCCCGCCCGGGTAGTCGATCGGCTTCACGAGGACCCCGCGGCGGCGCAACGTCTCGCGGACCTCCGCGGAGCGCGCGATCGGCCCAACGAGCAGGAAGTTCGCGCCGGACGGCCATACAGGCCATCCCTGGTCCACGAGCGCTGCGACGAGGACTGGGCGCCGCGACTCGATGTCGCGGACCGCGCGGTCCACGAAGCTCCCGTCCTCAAGGGCCGCGAGGGCCGCACGCTCGCTCCAGGCGGACAGGTTGTACGGCATCCGGATCGAGGCCATCCGGCCGATCCGGTCCGGCGGCCCGAGGGCGTACCCCACCCGGATGCCCGGTAGGCCGTACGCCTTCGAGAACGTGCGCGTGACGATCACACGGCCGGCACGACCGGCGAGATCCCGGAAGTCCTGGCGTGCGAACTCGGCGTACGCCTCGTCGATCAGGACGGGCACGTCCACGCGGTCGACCAGCGCCACGACGTCGTCCCGCGGGAACGCCGCGCCGGTGGGGTTGTTCGGAGAGGCGAGGAAGTACGCGTCCACGTCGAGGGCCGCGAGCCCGGCCACGGGCAGGACGTCCCGAGCCGCGACGCGGGACATCGTGACGCCGCCCGCGCGGGCGACGTGGTCGTACATCCCGAAGCTCGGCGCGAGCACGCCGACGCGGCCGCCCGGCGGCACGAGGGCGCGCATCGCGAGGTCGAGGATCTCGTCGGAGCCGTTCCCGACGAGGACCCGGTCCACGGTCACGCCGACGGCGCGGGCGATCGCCTCCTGGAGGCGAGGCGTGCCTGGCTCCGGGTACGTTGCGAGGTCGTGCGGCGTCGCGTCGCTCAGCGCTCGACGGACGGCCGCCTCGTTGAGGAACGGGACGACGTTCCGGTCGAGGCGCACGATCTCCGGCTCGACGTCGGGGCGGGACATGTGGGCCTCCCCGGGGTGGCGCGGGAGACCAGCGCCGCGGCGTGGGCGTCGAAGCCCTCCGCGCGCGCGATCGTCGCAGCCGGACCGGACAGGCGGCGGAGATCCTCGGGGGCCGCCTCGACGAAACTCACGAACTTCACGAAGTCACGGACGCTCAGGCCCCCGCGCCACCGGGCGCTGCCTGCCGTGGGCAGGTCGTGGTTCGTCCCCGCCGTGTAGTCGCCAAGGGCGGCGGTCGTGGACGGGCCTAGGAAGACGCACCCCGCGTTGCGGACGGCGTACAGGTACGCCCGCGCGTCGCGGACCGCGAGGACGAGGTGCTCCGGGGCGAGCGCGTTCGCCAGGTCAATGGCTTGCTGCACGGAGGAGACTTGGACGAGGGCGCCCTGGCGCGACAACGCGTCGAGCGCTTCGCGGGCGCGAGGCAGCGACTGCGCCCGAGCCTCGATCACTTTGCCCAATTGAGCGAAATCGAATTCCCCCACGGTGATGCCGAGGGCCACCGCGTCCGCATCGTGCTCCGCCTGCGCCAGGAGCTCCGCGGCGAACGCCTCCCGCGGAAGGCTGTCGTCCGCCACGACGAACACCTCGCTCGGCCCCGCGATGCCGTCCGTCGCGACGCGGTCGGCGACGAGGCGCTTCGCGGCGGTCACGTACGCGTTGCCCGGGCCGACGATCTTGTCGACAGGCCGGACGGACTCCGTGCCGTACGCGAGCGCGGCGATCGCCTGGGCTCCGCCGGCGACGAGCACCTCGTCCGCGCCGCCGAGAAACGCGGACGCGAGGACCGCGTCGGGAGGCCGACCCGCATCCCTGGCGGGTGGCGTCGCGACGACGATCTCATCGACCCCGGCGATGCGCGCGGGGAGGCATCCCATCAGCGCGCTCGACGGATACCCGCGGGGGCCTCCGGGGACGTACACGCCGACCCGCCCGAGGGCCCGCGGCTGCTGTCCCGCCCGCGATCCGGCAGGGCCGATCGGGATCTCGTAGCCCGCGGAGAGCTGCATCCGGTGGAACGCCTCGATCTGCGAGGCCGCGAACGCGAGCGCCTCCCTCAGATCGGCGGGGGTGCGGTCGAGAGCCTGCTCGAGCTCGGGCCTGCGGATCACGAGCCGCGACGGGCGCACGCCGTCGAACCGCTCCGAGAACTCGAGGACCGCCGCATCGCCTCGCGCCCGGACGGCCTCGACGACCTCCCGCGCGGCGTCGAGCGCGCGGTCCGTCGACGGTCGCGCACGTTCGAGCATCGCCGCGGCCTCCCGGACGGACATGCCGCGGGCGTCAAGGGTCCGCAATCACACCACCATCCGCTCGATCGGGACGACGAGGATTCCCGTCGCGCCGGCCTCCTTCAGGAGCGCGATCACTCCGTTCAGCTCGTCCTCCCGGACGACGACGTGCATCGCGACCATGTCGTCCCTCCCGGCGAGGCTCATCACGGTCGGGCCCGAGATGCCCGGCAGGAACGCACGGATCTCCGCGAGCTTCGCGACGGGGACGTTCGCCATGAGGTAGCGCCTCGTCTCCGCCTCGACGACGCTCTCGACCGCCGACACGAACTCCCGGATCTCCGCGGCCTTCGAGGCAACGCTTTCCGGACACCCGACGAGGACGGCTCGCGACTCCAGGATCACGTCGAGGATCTTTAGGTGGTTCATCCGGAGCGTCGAGCCCGTCTCGACGAGGTCCGCGAGGAACTCCGCCGCACCGATGTTCGGCGTGACCTCGGCGGCGCCCCGCACCTGGACGATCTCGACCTCCTTGCCCCTCGCCCGGAAGTACCGGCGGACGAGGTTCGGGAACTGCGTCGCGATCGCCGCGCCGGCCGGGACGTCCGCCCCGGATCGGGCGGGGGACGCCTCCGGGGCTGCGAGGCTGAGGCGGCAGAATCCGAAGTTCAGGGGTAGGAGTCGCTTCACCCCGTCCCCGGTCTCCTCGAGGATGTCGAGCCCCGTGATCCCGACGTCGGCCGCGCCCGTCTCGACGTAGCGGGGGATGTCCCACGGGCTCGCGAACAGGACCTGGTAGCGGCCCTTCCCCGAATCGACGAGGAGCTTGCGGTCGTTTGGGGGCGGCACGCGCAGTCCGATGGCCCGCAGGAGGTCCGCGGCGTCGTCGGCGAGCCGCCCCTTGTTCGGGATCGCGGTCCGGATCACCGCCACAGACAGACCACCTCGACGGCGCGAGGGCCTCCGCTCAGCCAAATCGCCGATGCGAGAACGGATGCGCGCTCACGCGGAGCCCGAAGAGCAGTCGTCCTGCGCCCGGGCCGCATGAACGCAACCCCACGCTGCGACGGCTGCTTGCATCGTGCGAAGGACGACGTCGACCGGGTTTATAACGATTTGCTCGCGCCCGACGGCCCCGTGCAAAGCGGCCTGTCGAGACAACGGCCCGCGGGCGTCTCCAGGCGTCATGTCTTGCGGCCTGAGAGGTGCGCCTCGAGCGTGTTCACGAGCGCTTCCCCCATCCTTCGATAGCCCTCGACGCCGGGGTGGAGCCCATCGGGCGAGTCGCGCAGGCGGTCCGGATCCGACGCGGCAGCTACCGCGCCCCGGGTATCGCAGAACGGGACTCCCAGGATCCGCGCGAGGGATTCGATCCAGTGGTTCAGCTCGCGCATCGCGAGACGGTCGCGCTCCGTCGCCAGGTTGAAAGGAAGCACAGATGCGGCCACGGGGACAACGCCCGCCTCGATCGACTCGGCGTACATCGGACCGATGTGCCTCTCGGCGGCCTCGGGGAGGAGACCCTGGTAGATGTCGTTCACACCGGCGAGGATGATCACGTAGTCGGGCCGCGCCTCCAGGACGTCCCGGGCGAACCGGGCCCGGATTTCATCCGAGCGCTCGCCGTTCACGCCGCGATTCAACACGGTCCATTCAGGTCGGGCCCGCATCATCCAGAACGCGTACTGGCTCTCGGGATTCCCCCGCCCGTTCGGCGGCGCCTCGAGCGGCGACCGAAAGCCAGGAGTTCCCGCGGTCGTCGAGTCGCCGATGCCGACGACCTTCGGCCCTCGACCCACACCACGAGACGAACCGTTCAGGACGAATAGGCTTTGCGTGCGGTCCGCGGCTCGTCGCCTTTAGGCGCCGTCGAGTGACGGGAATCTCCAGACCCGGCTGTTCCGTGATTCGCTAGCCGGAACAACAGAGGGCGCACGCCAATCGACTACGACCGCCTCGAGCGGCGCGGAGTGCTCTACGCCCGCCCCGAGGAGGGAGTACACTCCCGTGATGGATACGACCTCCCCGGGGCCGACGAGCACAAACTGTCCGAACGGCGTCGAGTAGCCAGGGACGGGTCCGAACGAAATTTTGTGGCCCCCCACGACCGCCAGGTCGAGATCCCAATCGTTCGCCGGCACTCCATCGAGGAACACGGTGCCGGGCAGGGAGGGATCGGTCACCACGCGCAGGGCGCCCTGCTTCTGGAACTGCGGGTTGACAATCGTGGTTCCAATCCGCGAGACGAAGACGATAATGTCGTCCGGTGTGGCGTGGTCCAAAACGTCCGACGTCGAGATCGTGTATGCACCGGAGTCGAGTGGGAGGATGAGCTCCCACTCGTTCCGGACGACGCCGTCGACGGAAATGCGGGTGGCCACGCTCGGATTTGGCCGAACCCACAGGTACGAGAACAACGTTTGAGGCGTCCCCGCGGACGGCAGCACCGCGACCGTCGTCGTCTCGGCGACGACCTCTACGATCTCGTAGTTCAATCCAACGGAAACGTTGTAG
>JBQTHW010000031.1:0-12359 GCA_052389495.1 Methanobacteriota archaeon
AGTCGAGGCCCCCTCGTCGGGCGGGCTCGAAGCGCCGGCCCGGGAGGGACGCCGCGAAGCGTCGAAAGCGTCGGGCGGCGGAGACGTATCGGGCGAGTCGCCGCGGCTCCACGGGAGGAAGCGGATGGCCAACGGCGGGGGCGTCCGGGCTGTACACGCCGATCCGGACGACGGCGATCGGCGCGCCCGGATCCCCCGGAAGCGGGACCGATCCATCGGACGCCGGAGGACCGCCGGGCGGAGGACTCCGCGGGACGGCGCCGCCCCGGGAAGGGAGGAAGCTCGAGGCGAGGAGGGGCTCCGACCAGTACAGGTCGAACGCCTCCTCGAGCACCGCGAGGTCCCGCGGGGACTTCGCGAGGGTCACCCGGCACGCGTCGAGCACGGCGTCCCGGTCGAGGATCGGAAGGTGGCCGAGCGCGCGGCCGAGGTCGAGTTCCGACGCGACACCGATCGCGATGCCGCGGACCCGGAGGAAGGCGAAGAAGCCGGCGAGCTTCGTCAGGAACCCGTTCGCGCTCGGGTCCGCGGACCTCGAGGGTCTCATCCGGATCCCGCGGGGGCGTCGAGCTTCGTCGCCCGGACGGTCTGGAGGTCCTGCGCGTCCTTCACGAGAAATCCGAGGGTCTGGTCCACGATGTCCCGGTCGAGGGCCGTGCGGCCGAGGTGGAGCAGCGCCGTCGCCCAGTCGAGGGTCTCGGAGATGCCGGGCCGCTTCGCGAGGTCCTCCTCCGTCCGGACGCGCTGGACGAACGCGGCGATTTCACGCGCGAACGCCTCGCCGAGGCCGGGAACCTTGCGCCGGAGGATCGCGACCTCCTTGTCCAGGCTCGGGTACCCGACGAACGCGTAGAGGCACCGGCGCTTCAGTGCGTCGCTCAGCTCGCGCGTCCGGTTCGAGGTGATGAGGACGAACGGAATCGACTTCGCCTTGATCGTCCCGACCTCCGGGATCGTGACCTGGTAGTCCGACAGCACCTCGAGGAGGAACCCCTCGAACTCCTCGTCCGCCCGTTCGATCTCGTCGATCAGGAGCACGGGAGGCCGCGGACCGCTCCCGTCGAGCGCCTGGAGGAGGGGCCTCCGGAGGAGGTATTGCTCCCCGAAGATCTCGTGTTCGAGCTCCTCCGGCCGGCGGTCCTTCTCGTGGAGCCGGATCGCGAGGAGCTGTCGTGGGTAGTTCCACTCATAGAGGGCGGCGTTCGCGTCGAGGCCCTCGTAGCACTGGAGGCGGATGAGCTTCGCGCCCGTCGCGGCGGCGACGACCTTCGCGATCTCCGTCTTGCCGCAACCCGGCTCGCCCTCGACGAGAAGGGGCTTCTCGAGCCGCGCGGCGAGGTACACGGCCGTCGCGAGGGACGCATCCGCGATGTAGTCCTGGCCCGCCATCGCGGCGAGCAGCGCATCGACGGAATCCCAGTAGGCCGACGTCATGGAGATCGACGATTGGCGACCGCGAACCCACCTCAATTCCCGCGCGGCCATCAACCTTTCCATCGTGCGCCTTCATCTCTCGGGCCCTCTTACGGACGGTCGATGCGGTCCGGCCTCATCCTCGCGGGCGGCGCGTCCCGCCGCTTCGGGAGCCCGAAGGCGTTCGCGCCGTTCGCGGGCCGCCCGATGATCGCGCGGGTCGCGGACGTCCTCCAGGCCTTCGTGGGCGAGCTCGTCGTCTCCGTGGCGGACGCGTCGCGCGGGGCGGAGGTGGGGCGTGTCCTGCAGGCGACCGAGGGAACGGGACGGAGCCTCACGCCCCGGATCGTGGTCGATTCGCGGCGGGATCGAGGCCCCATCGAGGGCCTCTCCCGCGGACTTCGCGCGGCGCGCGGGGATCCGGTCCTCGTGGCCCCCTGCGACGCTCCCCGGCTCGTGCCGGACCTCTATCGCTTGCTCCTCGACGTGCTCTCGGATTTCGATGCCGCGGTGCCGAGGCTCGACGCGATCGACCCCGTCCGGGCCGTGTACCGGCGCGGGCCCGTGGTCGACGTCCTGGAGAGGGAAGGCGACCGCGTGGAGTCGCCCTCCGGCCTCGTGGACCGGCTCCACGTCGCCTTCGTCGGCGAGCGGGACCTCCGCCGCGTGGACCCGGACCTGCGATCGTTCCTCGACGTGAACGCGCCGGAGGACCTCGCTCGGGGGACGTCGGTCCCCTAACGCCGCCCGAGGATCCGATCCGCGCCCTCGTAGATGTTGAACGTCTCGCCCCGCGCGAAGCCGACCAGGGTCATCCGGAACGTCTTCGCGAGCTCCCGCGCGAGGCTCGACGGCGCGCCGACCGCGACGACGACCGGGATGCCGGCGACGGCGGCCTTCTGGACGATCTCGAACGAGGCGCGGCCGCTCACGACGAGGACGCGGTCCGACAGGGGCACGCGGCCTGCGAGGACCGCCTGGCCGACGACCTTGTCGACCGCGTTGTGCCGCCCGACGTCCTCGCGCAGGCACTCGAGCCGGCCGCCCGCGTCGAACAGGCCCGCCGCGTGGAGCCCGCCCGTCGCCCGGAACACCTCCTGGTCGCCACGGAGGCGCTCCGGGAGGCGCTCGATCACGTCGCGCCGGACCCTCGGCCGGTCCGCGGGAATCGCGTACGACGCCGCGACGCGGACCGCCTCCAAGGAGGTCTTCCCGCACACGCCGCACGAGGAGGTCGTGTAGAAGTGCCGCTCGAGGCGATGGGGGTCGATCCGCACGCCGTCGCGCAGGTGCACGCTCACGACGTTGTACTCCTGCTCGAGGATCGGGCTCGTGCAGTACACGACCCGGTCCACGTCGCGGTTCGAGCGCATCAGGCCCTCCCCGAACAGGAAGCCCACGGCGAGCTCGAAGTCGTTCCCGGGCGTGCGCATCGTCACGGACAGGCTCCGCTCCCTCGGCTCGCCGTCCTCCGACGTCACGACGCGGATCTCCATCGGCTCCTCCGTTGCGAGGACGTCGTCCTCCTCCACGACGCTCTCGGCGCGCACCTTCCGCACGCGCGCGGGGGTCGTGCGGCCCGCGCGGCTCACGCGGACGCCTCCCCGGCCCGCGCGACGCGCACGAGGGCGTTGTAGTCCGGCATCCCGCACGCCGGGTCGACGACGCCGCGCCGAAGGAGGTGGTTCGACTCGGGCCAGTACACCTGGACGTTCCTCGGGCGGATCGGCATGAGCCTCGCGCGGCCCTGGAACGTCCCGACGTCGTTCGCCAGGACGACCGGGTCGCCCTCCGCTACGCCGAGGCTCGCCGCGTCCTCGGGGCTCAGCAGGACGTCGTCCCGCCGCGCGCCGAGGAGAGGATCCCGCTCGTCCTGGACCATCGAGTTGAACTGCTTCCCGCGTCGCGTGCTGAGGAGGAACCAGCCCTCCGGGAGGTCGAGGCCCGGAGGCCGGAGCGGGGTGAAGCGTGCGCGGCCGTCCGGCGTCGGGAACACGCCGCCCTCGCACAGCCTCGGCCCGCCCCACTGGACCGCATCGCCCTTCGCCCGGAGGCGCTGGATCCCGTCGTACGCGGGCAGGGCGCGCGCGATCTCCGCTCGGATCGCATCGGCGTCCTCGAAGTGGATGACCTGACGCGCCTCGGGCCGCGCACGCATCGCGAGGTCCATGAGCACCTCCCATTCGCAGCGCGCCTCGCCGATCCGCCGGCCCGGGATCTCGGGAGAGAAGTAGATCCGGCGCTCCGTCGACGTCTCCGTGCCGCCGCCGCGCTGCTCGTAGCGGGTCTGGGCGGGGAGCAGCAGGACGACGTCCGCCGGCTCGACGAGCATCGACGTCGTCACGACGAGGTCCTGATGGATCCGGAGGGGCACGCGGCCGAGAGCCTCTCGGACGTAGCCCGGCTCCGGCAGCGTCTCGAGGAAGTTGCCGCCCATCGCGAACAGGACGTCGAGCGATCCCTCGTGCGCCGCGTTGACCATGTCGACGGACGTCAACCCGCGCGACGTGGGTGGCCGGAAGCCCCACACGTCCTGGAACCGCGCCGCGTTCGCCTCGTTCACGGGGAAGCCCATCGCGTACTGGTTCGGCACGGCGCCGACCTCGGCGCCTCCCTGCACGCCGCTGTGGCCGCGGATCGGAACGAGGCCCGTGTTCTCCCGCCCGACGTTCCCGCGGGCGAGGCCGAGGTTCACGATCGCCTTCACGTTGTCCACGCCGAATCGGTGCTGCGTGATCCCCATCGACCACACGAGGACCGCGCTCCCGGCTCCGGCGTACAGCCGTGCGAAGTCGAGCATCTCGTCCCTCGTCGCGCCGCTCTGCCGCTCGAGGAGGTCCCACGGCTGCCCGTCGAGGGACATCCGGAGGGCGTCGAACCCCGTCGTGTGCGATCGGATGAACGGTTCGTCGAGCCAGCCGTTCGCGATCAGGTGCTTCAGGACGCCGTTGAGGAACGCGATGTCCCCGCCCGTGTGGATCCGATAGAAGCGGTCCGCGAGGCGCGTCCCGAACAGGGCGCTCTCGAACACGCTCGGTACCCAGTACCGCTCGAGCCCCGGCTCCCGCATCGGGTTCACGACCGCGATCTTCGCGCCCCGCTCCTTCGCGTAGTACAGGTACTTCGTCGTCACGGGCTGGTTGTTCGGGACATCGGACCCGAAGAAGACGATCAGGTCGGTCCCGATCCAGTCGGTGTAGGAGCACGTCGACGCGGCCGCGCCGATCGTGTCCTTCAGGCCCGTCGTCGAGGGCGCGTGGCACACGCGGCTCGAATTGTCCACGTTGTTCGTCCCGAGGAACCTCGCGACCTTCGCGCCGACGTAGTACGTTTCGTTCGTCACGCCGCGTGACGTGAGGAAGAACGCGATCCGGTCGGGGGTCGTCGCGCGGATCCGCCGGGCGGCGAGGTCGAGGGCTTCGGGCCACGGGAGTCGGCGAAAGCCGCGGTCCCCCTTCTCCCGGATCATGGGCCACGGCAGCCGGCCGAGCTCCCGAAGGTCCTTCGACGAGCACCGGTCGAGCGCGGACACGTCGGTCAGCAGCTCGGCGTTCAGGGAGCCCATCGTGTTGAGCGGGAGGAGGTTGAGGCGGACCGTGCACAGGTGCACGCCGTCCATCGTGAAGTCCTTCAGGCCGCTCGTGCCGAGCGCGCAGCCGTCGCAGACGCCGTCCCGGAGGATCCGCCACGTGAACCTTGGCGCGTGCTTGTTCCGCCACATCGTCTTGACGATCTCGACGAAGTGGTGGGGCTTCGTGTGGCCGAGTCCGAACGGGATCGCGCTCGCCCGCTCGAGCCGCGGGCGCCGGGGACCCTCGACCATTGGGGGCCGAAGCTGGCCCGGGCTTATCTCACTTACGTCGAGCGCCGAATCACCTGAGTCGTCTCCGGCCCGCGATGAGGCGTGCGACGATCTCCTCGACGCGACGGGCTCGGGTCTCCCGTCGACGTGTCGACCGTCCGAGGCGCGAGGTCCCGTCGCAGGACGACCGCACGGTGTCGCCTCGGTCCGCATGGCCTCGTTCACCATCATCGAGTGGCCTCCATCCCCGGTCGGGACGACGGAAGAGCGGAACGCGAAGCCATTGGTCGTCCCCTCGACGGACACGCGACCGGGCTCACCGAGGAACGTCGTCACGGCCTTCGGCGGGTACAGGACGTCCAGGTGCCGTCCGGACCCTCCACGGCGATCTTCGCGGGGAACGTGATTCCCTCCATCGCGCACGCAAAGACATGTTTCGACTACATCGGCGAAGCGCTTGAGCGTCCGCCGGTCGCGTCCGCCTACATCAGTCGCCGCCCGTCGCGACCCCGTAGCCGTTCACGCACGCGCAGCCGACCGTCTCCCCGCAGTACGCGCAGGCGCATGCGCACGCCTCGATAAACTCCCCGCACGGGGGGCATGTGGGAATCCAGCCTTGGTACGCGTCCGCGATCGCGCGGATCCGCTCCCGGAGGAACTCCGATCGGACTCTCCTCACGCCCGTCACCTCACCCTGCCAATCCTTCGCACTCTATAAGTACGTTCCGCCGAGTCGGTACATGCGGATTGGACATTTCGCCCCCGGATGTGTCCAGGATTGAACATTTGGACGGAATCGTGGCGTGGAGTCGAAGCGTTCACAGCGCGACGAGGAGGATGCCGGGGACGAACATCGCGACGGCGAGGGCCCGCGTGAGCGTGACGCGCTCCCGGAGGAACGCGAACGCGACGATCGACGTGACGACGGGATAGCACCCGGACACCGCGCTCACGAGGGACACCGGGCCGAACGACAGCGCGACGGTCACCGCGACGATCCCGATCGACAGGAGGCCCAGGCCCAGCAGGCCGACGGCGTACGCCCGGCGCGACGGATCCGCCGGCGGGCGCCGCTTCCTCCTCCACAGGTAGTAGGGCGGCCCCATCGCGACGTTCGCTGCCGTGTAGAACAGGAGGATGTTCCACGGTCCGAGGCCCGGCGCTTCGACGGCGACCTTCGTGAGGAGACCCCACACACCCCACATCACGAGCACGCCCACGGAGAGCGTGACCGCGACGGGGACCTTCCACTCCTTCCCGAGCGGTTCGTAGCCCAGAATCAGGACGACGACGACCAGAAGCGCAAGGCCGACCGCCTGCGTCGCGCTCGGCACCTCTCCGAAGAACGCCATGCCACCGAGGATCGCGACGACGGGCGACCCCGCGCTGATCGTCCCGACGACCGCGACGCTCCCGCGGAGCATCGCCTCGTAGTACAGGATGTACCCGCCCATCCCCACGACGGACGAGAGGGCGGCGACCGCGTAGATCTGCCAGGGCGCGCCGAGCGGCGTGCCGAACGCGAGGAACAAGGCGAGGTACACCGCCCCGTCGAGGACGCTCGCGAGCAGGACCATCGTCACGGCGCCGAGGCGGTCCGTCGCCTTCTTCGCGACGACCTGCCCGACGCCCCACGACATCATGTCGAGGGCGGCGAGCCCGAGCCAGGCGGTCGTCACGACGTCGGGAACGGCGGCACCGATAAGAGGCTTCCCGGGCGATCACACCCCGGAGAAGAGACGGTCGCCGAGTTCGGCCGGCAGACCGACGCGGCGGATCTCCTTCGCGACCGCGTCGACGTCGTACGGCACGCGTCGGACGTCGAACGTCCGGCGCGCCGTGTCGAGGAGGCCCCATGAGGCGCGCGGGTCGCCGTCCCTCGGCTGCCCCACGCTTCCCGGGTTCACGAGCCTGCCGACCGGCCACGCGAACGACATCGGCAGGTGCGTGTGCCCCAGGATCACGACGTCCGAACGGGCCTGCACGACGAGGTCCGGCGACGCGGACCACGGGAGGACGTACTCGTCGTCGTTGCGGGGGCTTCCGTGGTACATTGCGATCGTGCCGTCGGCGAAGGCGGCGCGGGTCCGGTCCTCAAGGTCCTTGATGTATCCGATGCTCGAGACGGACGTGTGGACGCGGGTCCACTTGATCGCGGCTGCCGCGAGCTCGTTGAACCACGACGTGTCGCCGCTGAGCACGGCGCGCTCGTGGTTCCCGCGGATCGCCTTGACCCGCCGGGCGCGGAGAATCTCGAGGACCTCGTTCGGCCACGGGTTGTAGCCGACCAGGTCGCCCGCGCACCACACCTGGTCCGTCCGGACCGCCTCGACGTCCGCGAGGACCGCCCGCAGGGCGGGCAGGTTCGCGTGCACATCGGCAAGGACCGCGATCCGCACGCCGTGCGCAACGGCATGCCGGATATTTCAGCAGCGCGCGTAGCCCCGCCGCACCCCGTCGTCGTTTCCGGTCGCGACACGAGGAAGCGTACCTTTATGTGGGGCGGATTCCGTCGCCTAGGGCGTCCCGCCTGCCCGGGCGGGGCAAGGAAGCAACGAGAATGGAAGGAGACAGAGGCGGCAGACGAGGCGGATTCGACCGTGGGCCGCGGCAGATGTACGACGCCGTGTGCAGCGACTGCGGTCAAGCCACGCAGGTCCCGTTCAAGCCGGACCCCGCAAGGCCCGTCTACTGCCGCGATTGTTTCGCGAAGCGCCGGCCGCGCAGGTTCTGAACAGAGCTCGAGCGGTAAAACCCCTTTCCGAGCTCCCCGGTCTCGCGGCCGGCCGGAGCTCCCTCTTTTTCCTGGGTCGTGCGACGAAGCCTTATTGCCGCCCGCCACGATGGCTCGGCCGTGGATCGACACGCGATCGCGAAGGGCGTCGAGATCACGCGGGATCATGCGCTGTTCCTGCGGGACGAGCGTGCGCTCGTGATCTCGGACCTGCACCTCGGCTTCGAGGGGGCCCTCGCGGAGCAGGGCGTCTCGATCCCGCGGTTCCAGCGCAAGGTCATCCTGGAGCGGCTCGGCGCGATGCTCGATCGGAACAAGGCCGAGCGGGTCGTCGTCGCGGGCGACTTCAAGCACGAATTCTCGAGGAACCTCGTCGACGAGTGGGTCGAGGTGAAGCAGGTCCTCCGGTTCGTCCAGGAACGCGCGACGCCCATCCTGGTGCGAGGGAACCACGACAACTACCTTGCGACGATCCTCGGGGACCTCGGGCTCGCGCTGCGCGACCGCGCGGACGTCGGCGGCTACACGATCGTCCACGGCCACGAAGACGTCTCGACCCTCGCGCCGATCGTGATGGGCCACGAACATCCCGCCGTCAAGCTGAAGGACGAGCTGGGCGCGACGGTCAGCGTGCCCGCGTTCCTCGTGACGGACGCGCTCGTCGTGCTGCCCGCATTCAGCCCGCTCGCACTCGGCGTCGACGTGTCGTCGTCTCCGTACCTCTCGCCGATCCTCAACCGGACCGAGATCGACGGCGCACGTGTGATTGGCGTCGACGAACGCGAGGGGCTGATGGACTTCGGGCAGGTCCGCGGGCTCCGGTCGATGCGTGCCGCGCTCCTCATGAAATGACCGGCAATTCCTCAGAGACCCCTCTTCGCATCGTACCATGCCGAGGCAAGGACCACGAACCCGGCTCCCCAGGCCACGATGCCGAGGGCGAATCCCGTCGGCTGTCCAGAGGCGGTCGTAGGGAGTCCTGCGGCAAAGATCAGCCCGAGGATCCCGAGATGCAGTCCGAGGCCGGTCTCGATCGTCGAGAAGCTCATGCCCCATCATCGCGGCGGCAACGGATGATAGCTTCGCTCGATCGCATCCGGTCGATTGGATGGCTCGACTTCGACGTCAAGGGCACGATTGGTACGCCGAGAAATTTATGGCCAACTTCGTGTTTCCGTCCGTAATGGCGACGGATATCGAGTTGGCTCGATCCGTGGCCCTGCGGCCGATCGTGGAGGTCGCCGCGGACCTCGGCCTGTCGCCGAAGGACCTCGTCCTGCGCGGGGAGCACATCGCGAAGGTGAAGCTCCCGGCGGTCGAACGCGCGAAGAAGGCGAAGCAGGGAAAGATCGTCCTCGTCACGGGGACGACCCCGACCCGGGCCGGCGAAGGCAAGACCCTCACGACGGTCGGTCTGGGCCAGGCGCTGAACCGCCTCGGGACGAAGGCCGTCGTCACGCTCCGGGAGCCCTCCCTGGGGCCCGTGTTCGGGGTGAAGGGCGGGGCCGCCGGCGGCGGGCGTTCCCAGGTGCTGCCGATGGAGGACATCAACCTCCACTTCACGGGGGACATCCACGCCGTGACGGCGGCGAACAACCTGATCGCGGCGCTCGTTGACGCACACGTCTTCCACGGGAACGAGATCGGGATCGACCCCGCGCGGATCACGTTCCCGCGGTGCCTCGACATGAACGACCGCCAGCTCCGGCAGATCGTGACGGGACTCGGCGGGCGCAAGAACGGCGTGCCACGAGAGGACGGCTTCATCATCACGGCCGCGAGCGAGATCATGGCGGTCCTGTGCCTCACGGAGGACCTCCGCGACCTGAAGGAACGCCTCGCCCGCGTAGTCGTGGGCTTCGACCGCGAGGACACGCCCGTCACGGTGCGCGACCTGAACGTCCACGGGGCCGCCGCGATCCTCCTGAAGGACGCCCTGATGCCGAACCTCGTGCAGACGATGGAGGGCACGCCCGCGCTCGTCCACGGCGGCCCGTTCGCGAACATCGCGCACGGGCACAACGCGGTCCTCGCGGACCGCCTCGCGATGGGGCTCTCGGAGGTCGTGATGACGGAGGCGGGCTTCGCGGCCGACCTCGGCGGGGAGAAGTTCGTCGACATCGTGTGCCGGCAGACCGGCATGTCGCCGGCGGCCGCCGTTCTCGTCGCGAGCATCCGATCCCTGAAGCACCACGGTGGCGCGAGGAAGAAGGACCTCGCGACCCCGGACGTGAAGGCGCTCGAGCGGGGCCTCCCGAACCTCGACGCACACCTCGCGATCCTGAAGAAGCTGGGCGTGACGCCGGTCGTCGCCGTGAACCGGTTCGCGACGGACGGGGAGAAGGAGATCGACGCGGTCGTGGACCACTGCCAGGACGCCGGCGTGCGGGCGGCGGCGCACACGTGCCACGCGGACGGGGGGCGGGGCGGCCTCGACCTCGCGAAGCTCGTCATCGACGCGGCGAGGTCCGGCGGCTCGCGACTCCGGTTCGTCTACAAGGACGACGACCCGTTCGAGGAGAAGGTCGCGAAGGTCGCGACGGAGATCTACGGCGCCGCGGACGTGAAGTACGACGCGGCCGCCCTGGAGGACCTCGACCGGCTTCGCAACGCGCGCCTGGACCACATGCCGATCTGCATCGCGAAGACGCAGCTCTCCCTGTCCGACGACGAGACCGTCCGAGGCGCGCCGAAAGGGTGGACGCTCGAGGTCCGCGGCGTCCGCCCGAGCGTGGGCGCGGGCTTCCTGGTCGTCATCGCGGGGGACATCATGCGGATGCCGGGCCTCGGGGCGGAGCCCGCCGCCCTGGGGATGGACATCGATGAGGACGGAGCGATCCGGGGACTCTTCTAGCTCCGCCCTCCCCGGGCAAACCGACTTAGCCGACGGCGAACGTGGACGGCCCGTGGACCCGGCGGACTCGTGGGAGCGGACATACCGCGCGGCCCCCGTGACGCAGCTGCCGTGGTACACCGCAGACCTGGATCCCGACATCGCGAAGGGGCTCCGCGACTACGGTCCGCGCGCCGGCCGGATTCTCGACCTCGGGACGGGCCCCGGTACGCATGCGGTCGGGCTTGCAAAGCTCGGGTATGAGGTGACGGCGACCGACATCTCGCGCACCGCGATCGAGAGCGCCCGCTCCCATGCGAGGTCGTCCGGAGTGGTCATCGACTTCCGCGTCGACAATGTCCTCAAGTCAAAGCTCGAAGACGGGGCCTTCGCCGCCGTGGTCGACCGCGGCATGTTCCACGTCCTCCCGCCCGAGGTCCGCCCCCGCTACGTCGCCACGGTCCATCGCATCCTCCGGCCCCGCGGCCTCCTGCATGTCAAGACGTTCTCCGACAAGGAACCGGGCGACTGGGGACCGTACCGGCTGTCCCCGGACGAACTCCGCTCCTACTTCTCGGATTTCTTCAACCTCGTGGCGCTGAAGGAAACCGTGTTCCAAGGTGTCGTCAGGCCTCCACCGCGCGCCCTCTTCGCGGCATTCCGATGGCGCCGAAGGGCTGACGAACGTTCATGAGTCTCGGGCTTCATCCGAGCGCCGTTAGGACCGTGTCGGTTACCATGCGATCGGCCCGGAGCGTTTCCAACGCCCTCCGGCGCGCGGAGCGCTTGCTCCGGGATTGCGGCTACTCGAGTCGCGCGAGCGCGAAGGACTTCGTGGCCTGGCTCCGGGCGGACACACCGTACCCGAATCCCACCCCCGATGCGCTCCTCGAGAACCCTTTCCTCGTGGTGCACGAGATCGTCGAAATCGAGGAGGTGAGGAGGAGAGGCCTCCGGATCACCCGGGACGTGATCGTGCGGAACCTGGCCGCCGTCGACATCGCCCATGCGCGGGCCGCAGAGGTCGAGCTGGAGGTCGCGAGGGCGCATGGCGCTTTCGATCACATGCGCGAGTGCCTCGACGACGTGCGTGGATGGGCGTCGGACCCTGGCGTGACCCCGGGGCAGAGGAAGCTGTACCGGTCCCTCTATCGGAAGACGAAGGCCGCCATCGACGAGCTCGCACGCGCGCGCACCGGGGAACATTAATATCCGAGTCGCTCCATCGGACACGCGCCTGGGGGCGCTCCATGGCCGAGAAGACCACCCTCTCCGTGATCAAGGCGGACGTCGGGAGCATCGCCGGGCACCAGGTCGTCCATCCGAAGGTCCAGGACACCGCGCGGGCGAGCCTCAAGGAGGCGAAGTCCCTCGGAGTGATCGAGTCCTTCTACGTGACCCACGCAGGGGACGACATGGAGCTCATCATGACGCACCGAAAGGGCGTCGACAACTCGAAGATCCACGAGCTCGCCTGGCTGACGTTCGAGAAGGCGACGGCCGTCGCGAAGGAGCTCCATCTGTACGGTGCGGGCCAGGACCTCCTCGTCGACGCGTTCTCGGGGAACGTCCGCGGG
>JBQTHW010000032.1:0-2383 GCA_052389495.1 Methanobacteriota archaeon
TCCTCCCGGAGGACGGCTCGATGGTCCAGGTCGAGCGGATGGGGCGGCCCGCGATCAACACGGTTTTCATGAAAGGGAAGGACAAGAACAAGTTCAACCGCGCGGAACCGATTCAAGATCGCGCGAGGTTTACGGACAACGTGGTGTCGGTCCTTAGGGCGTTCGGCCACGACGACGCGAGCGCCGCGGCCATCGCGGCGATCCTCCTGCCCGACATCCTGACGTACAACTACGAGAGCTCCGCCGGTTTCTTGAACGGGCGCAACCTGACGGACGACGTGATCGACATCGAACTCGGAATCGTCTCGAACGGTGCGGTCACGACGGACGGCGCCGGGGAGCACGAGGACCTGCTGGACGTGTTCCCGTTCATGGGGACGCCGCACTGAGAGGTGAAGGAGATGGAGGATATCGACCGAAGGCAATTCCTGAAGATCGTGGGCGTGGGCTCCGGCGCAGCCGCGGCCGGAGCGGTGATTCCGAACCTGGGCATGCTCCGGACGACGGGCCCGGACTCCATCGCGTTCCGGGCCGTGGCGGGGCTACCCGGCGAACCCCTGCCCGCGTACGCGTCGTACGTGATCGAGGGGAGCCTGAACCTGAAGACCCGAACGGGTCTCCTCACGAAGACGATCTACGCGGGTGACCCCGAGGCGATGAGCACGATCGCACTTCCCGGTCTCTCCCGGGTGGTCCGGATCACGGACGTGCGGGACCTCGGCGAGCGCGTCTTCGTCGAAGGTGTGATCGACGATGCGTCCCAGCTCGTCGCCGGTGAGACCGCGCGGGTCTGGCTCCAGCTCGACCGGAGTGCGGGGCTCGCGCAGGCCTCGTTCCTCGGGCGCGAGGTCACGCTCCGCCTCCAAGGTTGAATCGGATTCAGGCCCGGACGGACAGGGGGTTCTCCGGGCCTACCCACCCCTCTCCGCCGTTGTTCCTTTTTGAAGCCAGATGAAGACGGCGTCGGTCGTCTCCTGCTAACCGGCTTCCTCCTCCTCGCAGGAAGCAGCCCTTCGGAGGCCCGGTCCACGATCGGCGCCCGGTCCCCGCGAGCGAACCTTCCTGCCGAGGCCGACGGTCGGCTCGTTGTAACACGCGTTGTTACACACCCCGAAATAGCCCGCTCACCGGTCCGCCGGGTCGACATGTGGCACGAGGGCGGCCGGCGGACGAACAAGAGTGCGACTATCACAGCTGATAATCGCGCGATTGTGGCGAACGTATTTCGCGGTGGAGTCCGGTCGCCCTCCGCCCTGACCAAAGACTAGAGGAGGGGAATTCGTGGAAGACAAACCAACGCATGTATCACGGCGCGGATTTCTGAAGAAGACCGCGGCAGGCGCCGCGGCGGCAGCCGCCCTCGCGGCGGCGCCGTCGCTGCTCGTCGTCGCGGAGAAGACGGGCTTTGGGTCGGACGGAGCGACCGTCAACACGCCGCTCGTCGCCTACATCCGGGACGCCTCGAAAGGGGAGATCGTCCTGATGGTGGGCGCGAGAGAGGTCGTGCGACGCGACCCGAACCTGGCCCGATGGCTCATGGCGCTCGCCCAGGGGGGCTGAGATGTCCTCCCATCGCGAAGCCCCGTCGATCTCGAAGGATCCCGTGGCCGACAACACGGACCTGTACGCGTTCGTGGACCCCGTCGACCCGACGAAGGTCACGATCCTGTCGAACTTCATCCCGCTTGAGGAGCCCGCCGGCGGACCGAACTTCTTCCAGTTCGGCGACGACGTGCTCTACGAGATCATGATCGACAACAACGGCGACGGGATCGAGGACGTGACGTACCAGTTCCGGTTCAAGACGAGCGTCGAGAACCCGAACACGTTCCTGTACAACACGGGCCCGATCACGTCCCTCACGTCCACGAGCTGGAACGTACGGCAGACGTACTCGATCTGGAAGGTCCTCGGCCCAAGGCGCACGGGCGAACGGACGCTCATCGCCTCCGACCTCGCGAGCCCACCCGTCAACATCGGTCCGCGATCGACCCCCGGATACGCCGCCCTCGCGGACGCCGCAGTCCACAGCTTGTCCGGAGGGCGGAAGGTGTTCGCGGGGCAGCGGGACGAAGGGTTCTTCGTCGACCTGGGATCGATTTTCGACCTGGCCGGCCTGAGGCCGTTCAACGCGGCGCACCTGATTCCGTTGCCACCGATGCCCGGGAAGGACGACGCGAAGGGGTACAACGTCCACACGATCGCCCTCCAGGTGCCGAAGACCGAGCTGACGACCGGAGGGTACGCGGGCACGGACTCCGCGGACCCACGGTCGTCGATCGGGATCTGGTCCTCGGCGAGCCGCCAGAAGGCGCTCGTCCGGAGTGGCGTCGGCCATGGGGCGTCGAACCCCGAGGTCCAGGCGGGCCCCTGGGTCCAGGTC
>JBQTHW010000033.1:0-2986 GCA_052389495.1 Methanobacteriota archaeon
GCCGCACGCCGTGTATCGCCTGCGGTAGCCCTCTAGCCCGCGGCCTTCGACTGCCGCCGGATCGCGGCCTCCATCGTGTCGAGGGCCTTCTCCAGGTCCTCCCAGGCGATCGTGAGCGGGGGCTGGATCCGGAGGACGTGCTCCCCGTGGTTCCACAGGGGGATCGCCCCGACCTCGACGGATTCGAAGAACACGGCCCGTGCCGCCTCGGGATGGGGCTCCTGGGAACCCTTCGCCTTCACGAGCTCGACGGCGAGGCACAGGCCGAGGCCCCGCACTTCGCCCACGATGTCGAGGTCCTCCCATTCCCGCATGCGCTTGAGGGCCCTCGCCCCGAGCTTCGCGGACCGCTCCGGGATCCGCTCGCGGCGCATCACGTCGAGGGTCGTCGATGCGGCGACGCATGCGGCCGGGTGCCCGCCGAAGGTCGTCCCCGCCGCGACGGCGCGTTCGCCCATCGCCTCCTCGGACCCGAGCACGGCGGCGATCGGCATGAGGCCCCCGCTGATCCCCTTCCCGATCGCCAGGAGGTCCGGCGCCACGCCGAAGTGCTCGATCGCCCACATCCTCCCCGTGCGACCGAGGCCCGACTCGACCTCGTCGTCGATGAGGAACCATCCGTGGTCGCGGCACAGCTTCGACAGGCCGCGGACGAAGTTCGCCGGCGGGATCCAGATGCCCGCCTCGCACGCGACGGGCTCGAAGATCACGCCCGCGATGCGGTCCGGCGCGGCGAGGTACTCGAGGATCTGCCTCTCGATGTAGTCGAGGACCCACTCCCCGTAGTCCGCCTCGGACATCCCGCGCGGCCTGCGCAACGCGTACGGATACGGGGCGTGGACGACGCCGCCCTGGAAGGCCTCCCAGCCGCGCCGCTCGTGCGCGTCGAGGGACCCGATGTTCAGGGTCGCGATGCTCAGCCCGTGGTATTGGCCCATGAACCCCAGGAGGAGCGGACGTTCCTTCGCCTCGATCGCGTGGCGCACGGCGCCCTCCGCGGCGCCCGTGCCCGTGGCCTCGAGGAACACCCGCGTCAGGTTGTCCGACGGCCGGACCTCGAGGAGCTTCTCCGCGAGCTCGATCATCGGCACGTGCGGGTTCATGAAGTAGATCAGGAAACCGTACCGACCGAGGGCGTCCACCGTGGCGCGGAGGACCTCCGGGTGCACGTTCCCCAGGTTGTTCGTGGACCACTGGCTCGTCAGGTCGATGTACTCCTTCCCGTCCACGTCGACGAGGGTCGAGCCTTTCGCCCCCGCCAGGACGACGCTCGCGAGGCGCGTCTCGTCGGACCAGAAGTACTTCGGCATGAGCTCGCGGTACCGCTTCCAGTACCACGCGGACGACCCCTTGCCCCCCACGGAGGGGGCCTTCCTCTTCGGCACGGACCTCGCCGGGGGAAGGGGCACCTTCCAATTGACGGTTTCCCCGGCCTCGCCGTCCGGCGGGGCTCAGCCGCCGACCACGATCTGGCCGCTCGTGACCGTCTCCGTCGCGAGGTCGTAGTCGCCGTTGCCCGCCACGGTGTCGCCCGGCACGCCGTCGAACGCGCCGACCACCCGGAGGGCCATCTTGCCCAATCCGGGTCCGCCGGGCCACAGGGTGACCTCGAACGGGACGCCCCGGAAGATCTCGCCGCCCGCCAGGTTCACGGAGGCGGTGCCTCGGAGGACGACGGAGCCGTCGGCCCCGAGGGAGCCGGATCCGACATTCCCCTCGACGGCCATCAGCTTGAGGCCGAGGAAGTCGGCGGCGCCCGCCATGAGGCACTCGAAGTGGCCGCGCGCCGTGCCGTCCGCGAGGAGGACCGCTCCGACCCCGAACCGCGAGCCGTCGACGTCCCCGTCGCCGTCGAGGTCCGCGCCGAAGGTCCCGGCCCCACCCCCGCGTACGGTCGTCCGGTCGCCCGCTGCCGCCGCCGGCGAGACGACGACGAGCGTGAGCAACGCCGCTAGCCCGAGGATCCCGACGAGCCGAGCCATGTTACCTCCCCCACGACCCACAGGGTGCGAGGGCCACCCAACGGCGAACTCGGATAAAAGTGGTGTGGCCGGGAGGCCGTCGCGAGAGCGGGCGGACGGCCAATCCTCATGAGGCCGCGCACGCTGCGTCGCCCGGTGACGGGCCTTCCGCCGCGGTTCGCGTTCACGGCCGCGGAACGCCGGATCGTCGAGGCGCACGACACGCCGCGGAGGGTGCAGCGGTGGCTCGAATCCCTTCCCTACAACCATGAGGCGGACGGCGAAACCCTCCGGACGTTCCGTGGCGTCGTCCGGGACGGCACCGCACACTGCCTCGAGGCGGCCCTCAGCGCCGCGACGATCCTCGAACAGCACGGACGGCCTCCGCTCCTCATCGACCTGGAATCCGTCGACGACCTGGACCACGTCCTCTTCCTGTTCCGCGAGGACGGCCGGTACGGGGCGGTCGCCCGGTCTCGGGATCCCGGCCTGCACGGCCGGAAGCCGATGTTCCGGACCGTCCGCGACCTCGTGTACTCGTACGTCGATCCGTTCGTCGACCGCACGGGTCGAATCGACGGATACGGGATCCTCGACCTCCGCACGCTCCGGACCGACTGGAGGTTGTCGGACGGAAACGTATGGTCGATCGAACGCGGGCTCATCGAGATGCCCCACACGCGAGTCCGGACCTCGGACCGACGCTACCGACGTTGGCACGAGCGGTACCTCCGATACAAGGTGCGGTTTCCCGACCGGCGGCCCGTCTACTATCCGGCCCGACATCGGTGGCTCTAGGTCGTCGGATCGGGCGCCTCAAGGCACGTCTCGAGGACCTTTCGGAACGTCGGCGGGATCGGCTTCGTCCTGCCCCCTCGGTAGTCGTACGAGACGAGCACGCTGTTCGCCCGCGCGATGCGGCGACCCGACTTCTTGTCCTTCACCTCGTAGCTCAGGGAGAACGACGTGTTGCCGATCCTCGAGGGCCACACGGACACCTGGATCTCGTCGCCCCATTCCGCCGG
>JBQTHW010000034.1:0-8497 GCA_052389495.1 Methanobacteriota archaeon
GGCTCCCCCGCCATAAAGGCATCGTGGGCCGCGTGCGTCACAGCTTCGTCCCGCAGTTCGGGCAGAACGCCACGCCGGCCGGGAGCGGCGCGCCGCAGCTCCGGCACGACGTCGCGGCGCCTGCGGCGGCCGTCGCAGTGGGCGTCGGAGGGGGAACGGGCGGCGGAACGGGCGGCGGCATGCCGGCGTACGGCGCGTACCCGTACGGCGCGTACATCGGCCGCCCGCCGACCGGGTGGTCGCCGCGGACGACGAGGTAGATGATGATCCCGATCAAGCCGAGGAGGATCACGATGATGAGCCATAGGGCCCCGTTCATCCCTCGGCTCTCCGCGTCCCGGTAGACCCAGACGCCGACGACGATCCAGACCAGGAGGAGGCCGACGAAGATCGCGCAGAGGAGGCCGAAGGCCCCGCCGATCGGGTCGAAAATCTGGTCCGCGAGGAACTCGACGAGCACGCGAATCCCCTGGGGGGCATCGCCGTGTCGTTATTTAAGCGCGGCGCGCCGCGCGTTCGAGGGCTGTTCAGGGCAAATTATAAGACCCGTGCGATAGTTCGCGGGCGGGGGCCAAAATGGAGGAACCGTCGATGCCCTCGGGGGAGGCGCCGAAGCCGGCCCCGAAGGGCAAGGGTCTGTGGATCGGTATCGCGGTCGTCGTGGTGGTCGTGGTTGTCTTGCTCGCGGCCTTGCTCGGGGGACTGTTCGGGATTCCGGAGGAGCGGGTCCTAAAGATCGGGACCGTCCTCTCGATCACCGGGACTCTCGCGGCGTTCGGCACGAAGAATCGACAGGGCGTGACCATGGCGGTCGAGGAGATCAACGCCGCCGGCGGGGTTCTCGGTCAGTCCATTCAGCTCTTCCATCAAGACGACAATACGCGGCCTGAGACGGCTCGTTCCGCCGCGTCAACGCTCGTGTCGCAGAACCGGGTGGATGCAATTATCGGGGCGACAGGATCGGGCCAGTGCTCCACCGTCATCGAAGTCGCGAAGGCCAACGGGGTCTTTGAGATCTCTGGGTCGTGCACGTCCCCGCGGTTTTCGAACGACACGCTGACGGAGGACTGGTGGGCCCGGACGGCTCCTTCCGATGCGCTTCAAGGCGTCGTGGCGGCAAGCTATGCCCACAGCACCAATCCCGGAAACCTCTCGTTCGTTCGCGCTGCCGTAATTGGAATCGACAACGCGTACGGCGTCGGGCTCGCGGAGGTGTTCCACGACAACTTCATCCGATTTGGAGGCACGATGGTCGCGCCGGCGGAGATCGTTCCGGAAATCGTGACGGGTTCTCCGCCGCCGGACTACACCACGAATCTTGAGACGATCCTGAACACGAACCCGCCGCCGGAGGTCCTGTACATCGTGGCGTACCCGCCTGAAGGCATCCAGATCATCAAGAACTTCGAGACCGCGAAGGGTGCGAACCCGACCTGGGCGAACATCCAGCTGCTATTCTCGGAAGGAATCTTTGAGCAGGCGGCTTTCCTCGATGTCCTGCGCAATCCGCCGAACAGCTACGACATCAGCGCGTACCTCGGCACCGCACCGAGCGCGTACGGAGGCGTGCGCGGCGGGGACTACGCAGGATGGGCCGCGGACTACCAGACCCGATGGGGTGCGGCTCCGGGACTGTTCGACGACAACAACTACGATGGGGCCTATTTGGTGGCCCTCGCGGCGCAGAAGGGCGGAAGTGCCACGGGAGCGACGATTCGGGCGAACATCGTATCCGTTGCGAACCCGCCCGGGACGAAGATCTTCCCGGGTGAGTGGGCGAAGGCTGGCAGCTTGCTCGCGAACGGCACGGACATCGACTACGAAGGAGCCTCCGGGGCGGTGAACATCGACAACCTCGGGGACCCCTTGAGCGGGTACATCGTCTGGGGTGTCAACGCGACGGGGAAGGCGGTCAACCGGGAGATTTTCCCGGAGCCCCTCGTCGTGAGCCTGCTCCCCGCGCCGTCCGCGTATGCGGCCGAGGCGAACGGCTACCTGGCTCCTTGGAGCCCGGAGGCGCGCGCGAAGGATACGTAGGCCTAGCCGCCCAGGTACAGGCGCCCCACGTCGGGGTCGAGAAGGAGCGCCTGCCCTGTCCCTTCGTAGCGGTTGCGCCCCATCTCGAGGACGTAGCCTCGGTTCGCCATGGACAGGGCCTTCCGCGCGTTCTGCTCGACGAGCAGGATCGCCGTGCCGCGCGAGTTGATCTCCCGGATCTTCTCGAAGATGAGGGCCACGAGCCTGGGTGCGAGGCCCGCGGAGGGTTCGTCGATCAGGAGTAGGACGGGGTCGAGGATGAGCGCCTTCGCCAGGGCGACCATCTGCTGCTCTCCGCCGCTGAGCGCGGCCGCCTTCTGACGGAGCTTGGTGCCAAGGTTCGGGAACACGTCCACGATGTGGCGGACCCGCGCCTCGAACTGTTCTTCCGTCAGGCGGCTCTGCACGGGATGGTTCCGATCTTCCGAGCGGACCACCAGATTCCACGGCAGATAGGGGTCCACGAACAGCTTCGCCTGGTGGAGCCACCCGGGACGGAGCGTCACCGCGCCCATCTCGAGGTTCTCGCGGACCGTGAGGTTCGGGAAGATGTTCCGGTTCTGCGGCACGTACGCGAGGCCCTGAGAGACGAGGTCCTCCGGGCTCTTCCCCGCGATCTCGTCGTTGCCGTAGCGGACGCTGCCCCGGGTCGGCCGCAGGATCCCGATGACCGCCTTGATCAGGGTCGACTTGCCCGCGCCGTTCGGCCCGATGACGGTCACGATCTCTCCCTTGTCGACCTGGGCCGAGACGCCGTGCAGGATCTCCGTCTCCCCGTAGCCCGCGTACAGGTCGTGTACCTCGAGCAGCATGCTATACCCCCAGATAGGATTCGATCACCGCGGGGTTCGAGCGGATCTCGTCCGGAAGCCCTTCGACGAGGGTTCGGCCCTGGTGCATCACGATGATCCACTCGCATCGCTTCATTACGACGTCCATGTCGTGCTCGATCAGGCAGAACGTGAGCCCCTTGTTTCGGAGGTCCTCGATCACCGAGAGGATCTTCTGCGCGAGGACGGGATTGACCCCGGCCACGGGTTCGTCCAGGAGAACCATTTTGGGTTCTGCCATGAGGGCCCGCGCGAGCTCGAGGAGCTTTTTCTGTCCGCCCGAGAGGTTCTTCGCGTATTCGTCTCGGAGGGGCCGGAGGCCGACGACGGATAGAATCGCCTCCGCGTCGTGAATGGCAGCCCGCACCTGCTTTCGAATCTCGAAGGGTCGGAAGACCAAGTCCGTGAGCTCCTCTCCGGCGGTGCGAGGCGCCGCGACCAGAAGATTCTCCAGGACCGTGAGGTTCCGGAGCTCCCTCGGGATTTGGAACGTCTTGATGAGGCCTCTCCGGACGATCTCGTGAGGCGGCAGGCCGGTCAGTCGATGGCCGTTGAAGATCACCTCGCCTCCATCCGGGTGATAGAGCCCGGAGATGACGCCGAACAGGGTGGACTTGCCCGCGCCGTTCGGACCGATGAGTCCCGTGATCGTCTGGGGCCGCACGGCTATGGAGCAGCCGTCCACCGCGTGGATGCCGCCGAACCGCTTGTAGACGTTCTTGGCCTTGAGAATGGGACCGGTCAAAGAGAGGATCCCTCCTCATGCGGGACGAACTTCTCTTCGGGGACGATGCCTTCGGGTCGGTAGAGGAAGAAGAGGATGAGCAGGAGGCCGATGACGAGGAGGTTCGCAAAGTCGATTCGGAGGGCGAAGTCCGACGGGAGGTACGCCTTCAGGTTCTGCGTCGTCCACGTGAACAGCCAGAAGAGGAAGGCCCCGAGGACGACCCCGCGGCTGTTCCCGCTCCCTCCAAGGATCACGGCCACGTATACGTTGAACGTGAGGATGGCGGCGAACTGCTCCGGGAGGACGACGCGTTGGAAGGAAGCGAGCAGAGCGCCCCCCAGACCCATGATCGCGCAGCCGATCCCGAATGCCGTCAGCTTGAGCCGGAACGCGTTCTTGCCTAAGGCCATCGCCGCTTCCTCATCCTCCCGGACCGCTCGGAGGGCCCGGCCCCACGGAAGGCGGGACAAGCGCGTCAGGATGACGAGCGTCCCAACGAGGACGGACCCCGCCACGAGGATGAAGACCCCGTCGGATGCCCAGCCCATACCCGTGGGCACAATCGCCGCGAAGGGACGGGGAATCAACGGGAGCGTCTGGTCGCCTCCCGTGAAGTGCCGTTCCTCCTTCAGGAAGAGACGGACGAGTTCCGCGAGGGCGATCGTGGCAATCGCGAGGTAGTCGGCGCGCAGGCGAAGCGTCGGGACGGCCACGAGGACGCCAAGCAGCCCGGACAGGACCATCGCGGCTGCGCCGGCGGCCACGAGATCCATCGGAGTGCCGGGACCCCAATGGCCCGGATACGTGTCGCTGCGCGGGACGAGGCCCGTCGTCAACATCCCGAACACGTACGCGCCAACGGCAACGAACCCCGCGAGGCCGGCGTTGAATACTCCCGTGTTCCCGAATTGAAGATTCAGTCCGAGGGCGAAGATGGCCAGGATGGTCGCCGGGATCACGAAGCTCGCGAGATGGAGGATCAGGAATTCATGGAACAACGGGAGTCGCCTCCTTCTTGCGCCGCCGCAGTCGAGTCGGAAGTCTACGCGAGCCCATGCGTTCGCGGGCGGTGCCCATGATCCCCTCCGGCTTGAGCAGGAGGACGAGGATCATCACGAGGAACGCGCCCGCCGGTTCGTACGCAGAACCGCCCTCGAGAATTCCGGCCTCCTGAATCGCGTCGAAAATGACTTTCGACAGCTTCTGCACGAGGCCGATGATCAGGCCTCCGATCATCGCCCCGTACGGCGAACCGATGCCTCCCACAATGACGGCGGCGAAGACGAACAGGAGGACCAAGAAGCCGAGCAGGGGGGTCACGTTGACGAGAATGGCCAAGAGGACTCCCGCGATGGCGGCGAACGCCCCGCTGATCGTCCATGTCCACAGGATGACGTTCCGCGTGTTGATGCCCGATGTGCGCGCGAGGTCGATGTCGTCCGCGCAAGCACGCATCGCTTTGCCCAACGTGGTGTGTTTCAGGAGGACGTGGAGGAATACGATCAGGGCGAAGGACACGACCAGGGTGACGCCGCCGCGTAGCGCGTTGAACCGAAGACCCGTGTTCCCAATCGGGAAGTCAGGTGGGATGCCTACGTTGATGTACCGAACGTCGCCCAGGAAGATTGCGCCGATGACGTTTTGCAGGACGAGCCCGACGCCCACGGAGGCGATGAGAGCCGGCACGGGTCCGCGTCCTTCCAACCGCCGAAAGACGGAGAGCTCGAGGAACATGCCGAGCAGGGCGACGGTGACGATGGCGAGGATGACCGCCGATAGGATATCTTGACCGAGGAGTACGTTCACCGTGAAGGCAACGTATGCGCCCACCGTCATCATGTCGCCGTGCGCGAAGTTCGCGAACTTCTTGATTCCGTAGAGGAGGGAGAGACCCGCGGCCCCCAGGACGTAGATACTCCCCACGACGATACCTTGGATCGCCTCTTGGAGGACCACGCGCCCGAAAATCGCGGTCATGACGTCGATCGAGGCGCCGAGGAGCGCGATCGCGAGGAGCCATCGCGGGATTCGTCCGAGTGAGTCGCTCACCGTTGCCCGCCGCTCCCCGGGGTCCTCCCTCAATCCGCTGCGCGCGTCCGCGCGGCCGACCCGTGACCGTTGGAACGGGACGCGCGAATATAAGGCCTTTCTTCCGCGAAGCTTTAGCGCCACGGGGCATTCGCTCGTCGCCGTGCAGAGACTCGTCCTCCTCGATTCGGAAGGCCGAAAGCGTTTGGTCACGTTGGAGGAGCCGATGGTCCGGGTCCCCGGCTTCGGGACGTTCGAAACGGGCCGGCTGCGAGCCCATGTGGGCCGCCGGATTGAAGTCGGGCGAAAGGCGTTCGTGGTCTTGGACCCGTCTCCGAGGGACCTGTACGAGACCATGGAACGCGGGCCGCAGGCCCTCACCCCGAAGGATCTCGCGGCGATCCTGTACGGCGTCGGCGTCCGGGCGGGAGCGCGCGTGGGCGAGGCAGGCTGCGGTTCCGGCGCCCTTACCCTTTGTCTCGCGCGCGCGGTCCATCCCAAGGGAAAGGTCATCGCGTACGACATGCGGGCGGACGCCCTCGAGATCGCCCGATCGAACCTCGCGCGGTCGGGTCTCGAAGGAGTCGTGGAGTTTCGCCAAGGGGATGTCCGCGAGCGCATCCTCGAGCGCGAGCTTGATGCGGTCGTCCTCGACATGCCCGACCCGTGGGAAGCGATTCAGGCCGCGTGGGAGGCTCTGCGGCCCTGCGGCCATCTCTCGAGTTTCTCGCCGAACATGGAGCAAGTGAAGGAGACTGCCACGGCGATCCGGACGCGAGCCTTCGTGGACCTCCGGACGATCGAGATCATCGAACGTGAGATGGAGGTCCGTGACGTTGGGGTGAGGCCGTCCTTCGCCCCGTTGGGCCACACGGGATACCTGACCTTTGCGCGGAAGGTCCTCGAGGCGTTCTGAGCCCGGCGCCTACGGAAGGCTCTCGGCCCGGAACCGCTGCGGTGGGACGACCTGCCTCGCGAACGCGGTGAACCGCTCCGGGTGCTCCGTGTGCACCGGATACACGCGCTCCGGCGCGATCGTCTCGATCATCCGCTTGACTTCGTCCTCGCTCAGGTGGCCCGACGCGTGGAACTGGTGTCGCACGAGCCCGAACCGGTCGAGCCAGTTCGTCAGGACCTCGTCCGTGATGTCGTCCTCCTCGAACGGCTCGCTCTTCGAGTGGATGAACGGCGAGCCCTTCGGCGGGCGGACGTCGATCAGCTCGGCGAGATGCGTGAAGTCGAGCTGGAGCACGAGTTCTTCGGGATGCGCGCGGACGTACGCCGCGTCGACGAGGCGATCCCCCGCCAGGGAATGCACCTCCCGCTCCCACGCGTCCGTGCGGTCCAGGGCGCGGTCGTACACGAGCAGGTCCGCGTCCCGCTCGATGTCCGGCACGGCGATCCGCGTGTCGCGCTTGAGCGCCCACAGGAGGTGCGCCGTCTTCGTGTTCACGACGAACCGCCGGTCCGTCTCCTTCGCGACCTCCGCGAACGTGCGGATGCGGTCGACGTCCCGCGGGTAGAACGTCACGATCGGGAGGCGGTCCTTCGCCGCGCGGACCGTGTCGATGCTCCGTGCCCGGACCTCGGCCTCCGACAGGTTGTGCCGCGGGTCCTCCGGGGCGACGCGCGTGCCCTCCGTGATCAGCGCAATCGGTTTCGCCTTCCGCGCGGCCTCGATGAACTCGTCCGTCAGCTGGCCTTGGGGCCCGTGCCGCCGGAGGTCGCCCGTGTACGCGATCGTCCCGGCGCTCGTGTGGACGAGGTACGCGTACGCCGCGGGCGCGCTGTGGTCCACGTGGATCGGCTCGACGTCGACGCCGTCCGCGTCGATCGTGCGCCCCGTGCGGAACGTGCGCCATTCGTGGTCCTTCACCTTCATCGCCGTGCTGCGCGCGGTCGTCATCCAGGAGTCGAGCAGGATCTTCGTCCCCTCGCCCAGGTGCACGGGGATCGAGCCGTCGACGAAGCGCAGGTGGTTCGTGTGGTCGTAGTGCACGTGCGTCACGAAGATCCCGGAGAACGCCGGGTCGCGCCACGGGACGTCCGTCCGCTCGAGGGCGTCCATCGAATACAGACCGTCGATCCGCGGCACGAGGTCGAGGGCGAGGTAGTCCCGCAGCCCGAAGCGCTCGCGGGGCGTCAGGTACTCCGCGAAGAACTCCTCCCCGAGCCCGAACGTCGCACCCATGTCGAGCCACACGCGCGCGTCACGGTCCTCGACGAGGATCTTGTTCCCGCCGATCTCTGCGACGCCGCCGTAGAACGTCAGCGTGACCACGGCGGCATCCCCCCGCGGCCTGTCACTCGGCGAGCTGCGTCACGATCACGTCGCGGACCGCCTTCATCGACCGGAACGCGAGGATGAGACGGCCCTCGGGGTCGACCTTGAACAGGCGCGGCTCGACGGCCTCCGCGGGCTGGACGAGGAGGGACTCGATCTTCCCCGAGCGGGTGTCCACGATGAAGTCCGCGAGGATCCCGAGGATCTGACCGTCCTCCGTCATGACCGTCTTGCCCCTGAGCTCCGTCGCGAACATCTTCATCCCGCCGGCCCCGGGCTCGCGTATTCCGGCCTCCTTACTTTTCCCTTTCGGACGTCGCGCGACGCGGCCCGAGGACGAGGTCGAGGATCCGCGAGCCGGCGCAGCAGGTGGCCGCGGGGCACGCCCGTCCTCCGCTCAGACGGAGGGGGTGGCGGCCGGCGTCGACCCCGTGCGATCGGACGTTCCCCTCCGGCCCGAGGATCCGCGCCTCCACGCGGGAGGGCAGGCGTGCCGACCCGCTCAAGATGTCGTCCAACAGTCTTATTTTTCCTCGAACGGTTTCTCATCACGGTCGGACTGCCGCGGCGTCAGGCTCATATACGCCGGGG
>JBQTHW010000035.1:0-5960 GCA_052389495.1 Methanobacteriota archaeon
AGTCCTCGATGAGACGGTACACGACGTCGTTCGAGAGGATCTTGAGGTCCGGCCGTTCCGCGATCGCCGCCTCCGCGTCCGGGAGGACGTCGACTTGGAAGGCGAGGATCGCTCGGTGGAGCGGGTCCTTCACGGTCGCCGCGTCGACGACGTCGCGTCGGGCGACGGGACCGATCCGCGCGAACTTCAGCGGGATGGAGGCCTGCCGGCACTCGTAGGCGAGGCCTTCGAGGGACCCGATCGCGTCCGCCTTCGCGAGCAGCCCGTCGTCCTGGGTCTCGACGTGGACCTGCGTCTCGTCCGCGACGGCCGCGACGACCGCCTTCACGTTGCTTCGGGCGACGCGGAGGGGCGCGCCGGCGACGGCGGCCTCGAGCCCGCTCGCGGCGACCTTCACGCCCGCGGCCGCCGTGACGGACGCGACGGAGTCGAAGCGGTCCTGCGGGTCGCGGATCTCGTCGAGCGGCTTCGGCTTGAGGAGCGCCTTGACCTTCGTGATGCCGGGCTCGCCCGTCGTCCCGAAGACGACCGGGTCCGCGCGACGGAGGGTCCCCTTGTACACGATCGCATCGAGCGTGATCCCGTGTCCCTTCTCCTCCTTCACCTCGAGGATCGTCGCCTCGCCGGGGCCCTCCTCCCTCGTCAGCTGGGCCTCGAGGAAACGCTGCGCGAGCCCGATCAGCATGAGGAGCAGGTCCGCGATCCCCACGCCGAACTTCGCGCTCGTCGGGACGACGGCGAGGGTCGTGGCGAAGTCGGAGACCTTGTCGTAGCGGTCCGCGGAGAACCCGTGCTCGAACAGCCTGCCGACGAGGTCGTACAGGCGCGTGTCGAGCGTGTCCCGCGCGGCAGCCGGCTGGTCCGCGACCGACACCACGAAGGGAGCGCCCTCGTGCTTCCGCCAGCCCGGGACGAGGTCGATCTTGTTCGCCGCGACGACGAAGGGCGTCTTGTACCGCTTCAGGATGTTGACCGACTCGATCGTCTGCGGCCGGAACCCCTCGTTCACGTCGACGACGAGGACGGCGAGGTCGGCGAGGGCGCCCCCCCGCGCGCGCAGGGTCGCGAACGCGACGTGGCCCGGCGTGTCGATGAAGAGGAGCCCCGGGATCTTGAACGACTTCCCCCGCACGAGGTCCCCGCACGCGTCGAGGATCGCCGGCAGCGGCACCGCCGTCGCGCCGCGGGGCTGCGTGAGGCCGCCCGCCTCGCGCGAGGCGACCGCCGTCCCGCGGATCCGGTCGAGGACCGTCGTCTTGCCATGGTCCACGTGCCCCAGGACGGACACGATGGGCTGGCGGATCGCGGGCATGATGCGCGCTCAAGCGGCCCACGCTATTAGAAGCTTTTCCGGGACGTCGTCGGGAGGCTCACACGCGCGCGCCGCACCGTCCGCAGAAGGCCCAGCCGGGCGGGACGATCGACCCGCACTGCGCGCACGTGCGCCCGGCAGGGCCGTACGGCATGGGAGGCGGCGCGACCGCCACGGGCGCGCCCGGTCGGGGCGACGCCTTCACGGCCTCCAGCACGACGCCGATGATGACGAACAGGACGCCGATCGCGGCGACGCCCGCGGAGGTCCCGCTGATGATGCCCCAGTACGCGAGATCGCTGAGGATCTGGAGACAGGCGGGCGACGTCGGGACGCCCCCACACTCGACGAACAGCCGCGTCGACAGGGCGCTCGAGTTCGTCGCCGCGATCACGTAGCCGACGATCCCGACGACGAGGAGCCCCGCGCCAACGCCGAGGAGGGCTTTGTGGGCGGTCTCCACGGGCTGCCGGGACGCCCCTCGGGGCACTTGAACGTTGGTGCACGGACGGGTCTCACTCGCGGAGCCACGCCTCGTCGACCCGCGTGTACGCGTGGAGCTCGTCGGGCCGGAAGAACAGGGCGATCTCCCGCGCCGCGCTCGCCTCCGAGTCGGACCCGTGGATCACGTTCCGCCCGATCGCGAGGGCGAAGTCCCCGCGGATCGTCCCCGGCTCCGCCTCCGCCGCGTTCGTCGCGCCCATCATCCGACGGACGATCGCCACGGCGCGGTCCCCTTCGAGGACGAGCGCGACGACGGGTCCCGATGCGACGTACGACAGGAGGGGCTCGAAGAACCCTTTGCCCCTGTGCTCCGCGTAGTACGTCTCGGCGAGGGACCGCGGCACGCGGAGGAGCTTCATGCCGACGATCTTGAGGCCCCGGGCCTCGAACCGCGCGACGATCCGCCCGACGAGACCTCGCTGGACCGCGTCCGGTTTCAGGAGGACGAACGTTCGGTCCGCCGTCGCGTCACCCGGCCTTCTTTTTCTTCTTCGCGGGCGCGGGGGCCTCCGCCTCCTGGCGGCGCTCCTCGGCCTTGCCGCGGCCCTTCACGGTCGCCCAGCGCGCATCGAGCCACGCCTTGAAGATGCGGCGGCCTTCCGCGGAGTCCTTCCACGCGAGGAACTCGCCCTTCTCGATGCGCGAGACGACCTTGCCCGCGTGGGACTTCTTCGCCGCGTTCACGATCGAGTGACGGAACGGTTCCGCGGCGACAAACTCGGCGAAGTACCGCTCGACGTCGCCCCTCGACAGGTCGGGCCCGAGGCGCTTGTCGATCAGGTCGACGAGGTCGGACGGGAGGTCCTTGCCCTTCGGCGTCTCGACGACGACCGCCGCCTCCCGTGTCGTTGGCGGGGCGGGGCCCTCCTCGACGACGAGCTCCGGCGCGGCCTCGACCGCGGCGAGGGCCGACGCGCGACGGAACGCCTGCGTCCAGGGCGTCCAGCGCGGCACGCGTCCGAGCTCCAGGAGGTTGGCCTGGCACTTGCTCGAGCAGAACAGGAAGATCGTGCCGTCCTTCTTGATGAACATCTTGCCCGTTCCGGGTTCGATGTCGTTGCCGCAGAACGAGCAGGACCGGCGCACGGGCATCGGCTCACCTCACGGACAGCTTGCGGGCCTCGCGGGCGGTCTCCCGGAGCATCAGGGTGTCCCCGACCTGGACGGACCCCTTCACGTTCCGCGTGATGATCCGGCCCTTGTCCCGCCCGTCGAGGACGCGGACCTTGACCTGCGTCGCCTCGCCCGCCATGCCGGTCCGGCCGACGACTTCGACGACCTCCGCGGGGATGCTGTCCTCGTCCGCCATGGTCGGCTCACTTCTTCAGGGCGCGGATCTTCGAGGCGATGTCGTCGAGCAGGGGCTTCGCCTTGCCGGGGTCGAGGATCGCCGTCGAGGCGGTCGCCTTCCCGAGGCCCGCCGCGACGCCGAGCTCCTGCTTGCTCGGGACGTATGCGTAGGGGACGCCCTTCTCCTCGCAGAGGAGCGGCATGTGGGCGAGGATCTCCTCGGGCTGGACGTCCTCCGCCATCACGACGAACTGCGCGTCCCCTCGCTCGACGAGCTTCGTGACCTCGTTCGTGCCCTTCCGCAGCTTCCCGCTGTCCCGGACGAGCTCGACGGCCTGGTACGTCTTGTCGGCAATCTCCTTCGGCACCTCGAATCGGACGTACATCGGTTTCGTCATCGTGGAGACCTCCTTCCGCCCGCGCGGGGCGTCATCAGTCATCGGCTCCCTGTCGCCAGAAGAGCGGGCGACGAAAGGGAGAGGCGTATAAAAGGGTTCCGCGCGGTCAATGGAGCAGCGCGATCCGCACGGGGTCGCCCGCCTGGTTCTCGAGCACCTCGATCGCGTGGGCGACGTCCTTGAAGGGCATGCGGTGCGTGATCGTCTCCGCCGTGCGGAGGGCGCCCTTCGCGCGCAGCGCGACGACCTCGCGCAGGTCCTCCGTGGTGTGGCCCTGCGTCGCCGCGAGCGTCTTCCCGCCGAGGTTGAAGCCCTGTGCGTCGATCGTGATCGGCCCCTTCGGGATGCCGACCATCATCGCGCACCCGCCCCACCGCACGGCCGCGATCGCCTGATTCAGGGTGTTCGCCATGCCGACATACTCGAACGCGACGTCAACGCCTCGACCGTCGCCGAGGGACCGGGCCACGCGCACGACGTCCTCCGTGGACGCGTCGACGACCACGTCGGCCCCGAGCCGGCGCGCGACGGCAAGCTTCGCCCCCCGGACGTCGACCGCGACGAGGGGCGACGCCCCGAACCGCTTCGCCATCTCGACGCCCTGCATGCCGACGCCGCCGAGGCCGAGGATCAGGCACGACATCCCGGGCGCGAGGCCCGAGGCGAGCGTCGCGTGGTACGCCGTCGCGCCCGCGCAGCCGAGGATCGCCGCCTCGTCGAACGGCACGCTGTCCGGAAGCGGGACGACGTTCCGCGCGTCGACCGCGACGGCGTCCGCGAACACCCCGTCCGTCCCGAACCCGAGGGGCGGCCGTTCGCACAGGTCCGTGCGCCCGCGGCGGCACATCGGGCACGTGCCGTCCGGGTTGACGTAGTTCACGACGACGCGGTCGCCCGGGAGGACGCGGGTGACGTTCGCGCCGACGGACTCCACGACGCCGGCCCCTTCGTGGCCCATCGTGCACGGTGCGTGCTCGAGGACGCCGTGGTAGAAGTGCAGGTCCGAGCGGCACACGCCGTTCGCCCGCACGTCGACGACCGCCTGCTCGGGGCCGGCCCGCGGCGGCGGGACGTCCTCGAGGGCCGCGGACTCCGGGGCCCTCCAGCGATACGCGAGCACGGTGGCTCGCATCGAGTCCCGCGGCAAAAGCCTATGCGCGGCCGAGGGAGGCGAGGGAGGCTACTCGCGTACGCGTCGTCGACGTGCCCCGATCGCATACCCGACGGCGGCCGCGATCCCGACGGCCAGGAGGGCCTCCAAGGAAACGGGATCCAGCGCCTGGGCGGCGACCTCGGAGGGCGCCGCGGGGCTTTCGAAGGCGACGCGCTCGGACGTGCCCCGCTGGCCCGCCTCGTCGACGACGTCGAGCCAGACCTCGTAGCCCGTGTCCGGACGGAGGGGCACGCGCACCTGCGTCGCCGTCGGGGCGACGTGGTAGGCGACGCGCGCCGTTCCGTCGTCGGCCCACAGCTCGAGATGGTCGACGTCCTCCGCGAGGGTCCCGTCCCAGCGGACCGTCGCTCCGCCGTGCGTGAGGTCCTCGGGCCCTCGAACCTCGAGCGGCGGGGGCCTCAGGTCGACGACAAGCGGCGTCGCCAGCGCCGGCGCGCCTCGTACCGCGCCTAGGGACGTGAGCCCGACCTGGTACAGCGGGACGCTGAGCGCCCACACCGTGAGGGCGAGGGAGACGGACCACGTGAACTCCGTCTCGATGCGGGTCGCGATCCGGCCCCCGAATCCGTCGGACGCTCGGACGACGACCCGGCGCGCGCCCCACGCCGTCCAGGTGTGGTCCTCCGGCTCCACGGTCGCGGCGTCGGGGTCCGCCACTTCGGAGGTCGCGTTCAGCGACGAGACCAGGTCGACGCTCACATCCACGAGACCGAGCGTCACGATCGCGAGGCCCGGCAGGTAGAATGAGCGGACGCCGAGCGGCGTCGTGTTCACGAGCGGCAGGGGCACCTCCGTGCCGAACAGGATCACGCTGATCGAGCAGGGACCCGGGGCGACCGCGACGGACGTCCCGTCGACGGCGCCGCCGAGGAGCTCGATGCTCTCCCCCGAGGCGATCACCTCGCAGGCCGCGTCCACTGCGACGGCGGGGATGACGTCTGCCACGTAGAGCGAGAAGCGAACGCGCTCCGTGACGAGGTCCGCCTGAGCGGACGAGGCGACGGGCACGAGGAGCAGCCCGCAGGCCAGCACGACGAGGAGCGCGTTGCGCGTCGGAATCCCTCCGGAGACATCCCCCGTCCGGGCTCATCAAGGTGGGGGTGGAATCCCCTCACACGCGCCGAACCGGCACCTCGGGCGCGACCTTGTCCCAGAACTCCGGGCGGGTGTCGCGGAGCGTCGGCCGGAAGGCCCTCGCCGTCGTGACGTCGCGCGTGTCGACGGTCGCCTCGACGGTGCCCTCCTCGAAGTCCGTCGCGCGCCCAAGGTCCTCGCCGCGCGG
>JBQTHW010000036.1:0-1652 GCA_052389495.1 Methanobacteriota archaeon
GAGGACATGGACAACCGCCACTGGTTCCCCTCGTACGACTACCCGAACCAGCGCTTCACGTCCGAGGTCGTCGCGACGGTCGACGAACGGCTCGAGGCGCTGAGCAACGGGCGGCTCGTGAAGGCCACCCACGACGCGAAGCGCAAGCGCCGGACGTACCACTGGTCCCTCGACAAGCCCCACTCGAACTACCTGATCGCCCTGGCCGTCGGGCAGTGGGACGCGAAGGAGTGGAAGGCGGACGGCGTGCCGGTCCAGGCGCACGTCCCGAAGGGGATGGGCGGCTTCCTCGAACGCGCGTTCCGCAACGTGCCCGACATGGTCCGCTACTTCGGCGAGGCGACCGGCTTGCCGTACCCATGGCCGAGGTACGACCAGGTCGTCGTGCCGGAGTTCATCGTCGGCGGGATGGAGAACACGTCGATCACCGTGCTGTACGAGTACTGCCTCGCGGACGAGAAGGCGTACCCGGACTACCGGCCGGAGCCGCTCCTCGCCCACGAGCTCGCGCACCAGTGGTTCGGCGACTGGCTCACGACGAAGTCCTGGGGCCACATCTGGCTCAACGAATCCTTCGCGACGTACTTCGACATCCTGTGGTGGGAGCACTTCTTCGGGACGGACGAGGCGCTCCTGCGGGTCCAGGAAGACCGGGAGAGGTATCTCGAGGAGGCCGGCCAGTCGTATCGGCGGCCGATCGTCACGCACCGGTTCGCCGAACCCTCGGACATGTTCGACCGGCACACGTACGAGAAGGGCGGGAACGTCCTGCACATGATGCGGTTCGTCCTCGGCGACGGGCTGTGGTGGAAGGCGATCCGCCACTACGTCAAGAAGCACTCCGGACAGAACGTCGAGACGAACGACCTGAAGGTCGCGATCGAGGAGGCGACCGGCCGGAACCTCGACGCGTTCTTCGACCAGTGGCTGTACAAGGCGGGCCATCCGGAGTTCGAGGTCTCGTGGTCCTGGGACGACAAGGCGAAGCAGGTCGCCCTGAAGGTCAAGCAGACCCAGGAGGTCAAGGATCCCGTGCCCCTCTTCCGCACGCCCGTCGAGGTCGAACTCCATACGGACGACCGCACGTGGCGGGAGCGCATCCAGATCGAGAAGGTCGAGCAGATCGTCCACCTCGACGCACCGAAGCGGCCCCGCGCGGTCGTCTTCGACCCGGACGACGTGATCCTCAAGCGCCTCACGTTCAAGAAGGAGAAGGACGAACTCGTCTGGCAGCTCGCGAACGCGAAGGGGGTCGGTTCGCGCATCCAGGCCTGCGCCGGGCTCGCGAGATTCCTCGCCGACGACGGTGTCGTGGGGGCGCTCCGGAAGGCCTTGACGAAGGACAGGTTCTGGGGCGTTCGGCGCGCCGCCTCGGCCGCCCTCGGAGAGATCGGCTCGCCCGCGGCCCGGGACGCCCTGCTCGAGAGCGCGAAGGACGAGGACAGCCGGATCCGACGGTCGGCGTATCGCGCCCTCGGGAAGTTCCGCAACGACGACGTCGCCTTCCGCGCCCTCGCGAAGGCGTACGCCGACGACGGCTCGTACTATCCGATGCAGACGGCCGCCATGGCCCTCGCGGAGACGCGCCATCCGAAGGCCTTCGACGCGATCGCGAAGGGCATGGACCGGCCGTCCCACGCCGACGTCGTCGC
>JBQTHW010000037.1:0-4523 GCA_052389495.1 Methanobacteriota archaeon
GGTTTAACTTTTTCTTGTCCTGCCCTTACATCAAAACCGTGTTGATCGCGGCCCCCCCCAGCCGCGCGACCTGCACCATCGCGCCGTCCCCGGGGCGGAGGACACGCCCCCACAGGCCGACGTTCGGGCTCGAGCCCAGCGCGGAGTTCGGGACCTCGAGCGCGATCCCGTAGACGTTCTTGTCGACGAAGAAGTCGGACCCCGTGAACATGAACTTGTTCAGGAAACCGAGCAGGTCGAAGAAGAACGGGTCGCTCCGGATGCCCGCGAAGAACTTGTAGTCCCCGGAGGTCGTGACACTCGGGGTCGCGGCGAACGACACAGGGGCCCCGGAGAACAGGACGTCCCCGAGGTTGTCGCGGCCGACGGCCGTCGGTCCCGTCGCACGGCGCACGGTCGCGCCCTGGGACGAGTCCACTTTCGGCGAGAACTTGATCCGGAACGCGACGTCTGCGATCGCGTCCCCGTTCGTGTCGACCTTGATCTCGTACAGGGCGTTCGGATTGAATGCCGAGGCGAGCGTGAGCGGATTCACGTTCGCGATCACGATCGACTTCGACGCGTCGCCCGGCTTCTGGAACGCGTAGATGTCCGTCACGTCGATGCTCGCATCGCCTCCCGGTGGCATGAGCCCCGGGGCGTCAAGATGGTCTGCCATGGTCCCCTCCCCTGTTCTAGCGCCCTACGTTGGGCCTGCCGGCCGCTACGGTCCGGATTCGACTAGTAGGTTTGCCAGAATCCGTGCCCAATCTACGTTATTATCTGCGAAACCATCGGACCGAGTCGTTCCGTCCGTCCCTCGACCGACATACCCGCACGGGCCACCGTCACGGGGTGTATTTCGAAATGTGTAACATCCGATGCTACAACGATGATACAACGGACGGCCCCGATGACCACGCTCGTTCCGCCGGCACGCTCACGGCTCGTCGAAGGCCTCAATAAGGGCATTACTATGACGGAAGTAATGAGATGACGACGATAAGGACCCTCCTCGTCACGTTCCTCGTGATATCGGCACTCGTCCTGCCCCTCGCCCCTCGCGCGGCCTCCGCGAGCGTGTCCTTCACGCTGAAGGCCATCCAGGCGGGATGGAACCTCGGGGAGCCCGGCGGTGCGAACCCAACCTTGACCGTGAACGCCGGCGACACGGTGACCGTGACGATCGAGTGGGTCGATTCGGTTCACAACTGGGCCCTCTATCCGCCGGGCACGACGGACGCAGGCGTGTCGCTCGGGAGCCCGAACGCGCTGGAACGGACGAACCTCGTCTCCGGTCCCGGGGAGACCTCGTCCGTGACGTTCACGATCACGCAGCCAGGGACCTATGAGTACTTCTGCGAGATCCATCCGGTCTCGATGCACGGGCAGCTCGTCGTGAGCGGCACGCCGGGGGACACGAGCCCGCCCGTCGTGTCGGCCGTGCTGGCGACGCCGTCCTCCCAGGTCCCGGCGGGAGCGGTGAACGTCACAGCGACGATCACGGACGATACAGGCGTGGCGGCCGCGAGCGCCCACGTCGTCGGTCCCGGGTTCAACCAGAACCTGACGCTGACGCGGGTCGGCGCATCGACGTGGTTCGTCAACCGCACGTACGCGGCGGCCGGGACGTACGCGGTCACCGTGTGGGCCTCCGACGCATCGGGGAACGTCGGTTCGGGCGCCGCCGGCTTCGACATCGTCGCACAAGGGGACGTGACCCCGCCCGCGGTCACGAACCCCGACGCGACGCCCTCGATCCAGGAGGTCGGAGGAGCCGTGAACATCACCGCCACGATCACGGACGGGACGTCGGTCACGTCCGCGCGGGCCCACGTCCTCGGGCCGTCCGTCGACGAGAACCTGACGATGACGCGCCTCGGGACGTCGACGTGGTACGTGAACCGGACCTTCCAGAACGTCGGCGGCTACGCGTTCACGATCTGGGCGACGGATGCCGCCGGCAACGTCGGGTCTGCGGGCGGCGCCTTCGCGGTCGTCTTCGCACAGGATGGGCCCGCCCCTCCCGTGAGCCCCCTCGTCTTCGCGGTCTTCGGAGCCGTCCTCGCCGTCGTCATCGCGGTCGGCGCGGCGGTCGCATTGCGAAGGCGGAAAGGTCCGAAACCTCGGATGTGATGTCGGGGAGGGGGTTCGAACCCCTGACCTTCGGATGCCCCAGGAGCGCCGTGGTCAATCCACAGGCGAGGCCCTATGAGTCCGACGCTCCACCAGGCTGAGCCACCCCGACGACCCGGCCGAAGACCCTCCTCGGTATAAAGATGCGACGCGTGCGGTCGAACGCCTCGGCGGATCGAATGTTCCCGAGGACTTCATATACGTTGAAATTCGTCGTTCCGACGTGGACCCGGAGTACGCGGGCCGCGACGCGCGGGCGGTCGAGGACCCGATCGCGGCGATCTTCGACCTCGCGGAGTCCGTCGACGCGCAGACCCCGAAGATCCGGAAGATGCTGCGGTACGTGCGCATCTTCGTCTCCCTGTGGATCGTGCTCGACATCTTCTTCATGGTGGCGGCATCCGCCATCCTCGGCGGCTTCCCCCAGATCACCTTGCTTCTTTCGCTCCCGGTCCTCCTCGGCTTCCTCGGGATGCGCATCGCGAAGCAGGCGAGCACGCGCCTCGCGCTGTTCATCGTCGCCGTCGTGTTCGGCGCGCTCCAGGTCATCAGCTTCGGTCCCGGGTTCTTCTTCGGTGCGGTCCTCGTCGTGCTGTTCTTCCTCGGCTTCCTGATCCTCGAACTGATGCGGGACCTCCGGTCGTTCTTCGACTACTTCGCGCTCCGCCACCGCGTCATCCAGCGCGTGCGCCAGGCCGATCCCGTGGTTTACGTCCCGGAGGGTGCCGACGCGGTCCAACGGATCCTCGCGCATCTCGCGCGATCGAACCCCGACCTGAAGGCGGTCATGGCCGTCCCGGGCGCCGTCGCGACCCCCGCGCTCGTGACGGGCGCGAGCGGTCTCGCGTACGCCTTCGACGCCTACGTGCGAGCGGGGCCGTCGCCCCTGGCGCGGACCCTCGGACTCGGCCAGCCGGGCTTCGCGGTCTTCGTGAAGGCGCTCACCGCGACGCCGACCCTCGCGGACCTCCAAGCGATCAAGCGCGGCGTCGAGGACGTCAGCCTAGCGACGAAGATCCCGCCCGCACGTGTGCTCGCGGTCTGGCGCCCCGCCCCCGGAGCCTCCGTCGGCCCGGAGGCGTACGACTTCCTCGTCCGCGAGACGATCCGCGTGCGCATCCGCGGCGCGACGTACGCCTGCTCCGTCGAACTGGCCGCGGAATCGGCCGACGGCACGTACGACTTCATCCCCGTCGTCGTGGACCTGGCCCCCCGGACGGGCGGCACGCCCGCCGCGGCGTGATCACGGGCGAAGCCAGAACGGCGCCTTCGTGAACCGGTAGTGGTCGCGGATCTGCTCCTGGTACATCTTCCGGTAGAAGTCGTTGTAGCGGCGGATGTGGAGGACGCCCTCGCGCGTGATGCGGATCCGATATCGGCCCTCGGAGACTTCGACCGTCGCGTGGCCCTCCTTCACGAGCGCGTCGATCACGCGGTCCGTCATGAAGTGGTTCGACCGGATCTCGCGCTTGACCTCCTCCTTCGAGACGCCTTGCTGACTCTCAAGGAGCGGAGCCAGCTTCGCCTCGAGGCCCTCCTGGTACAGGTCGAAGCCCGCCTCCGCCACGAGCCGGTTCAGGACGAAGCACCCGTAGATCACGAGGTCCTTGTACGGCCGGGAGGGCATGGCTCGGCCGCCGATGCGGGCCGCCGCTATTTAATCCGTTCCGGGAGAAGGCGCGCACCGCCGACCTCATAAAGCCATCGGGAAGACTCTTGCGGGTGGGGATATCCCCTCGGGCGTCCTTCGCACGTGTCGGTGCAACGATGCAGGCATACTGCGTCTCGAAGCGGCCCCGGCGCCTCGCCCTCGTGAGCGTGGCGATCGCGCTCGGGGTCCTCGGCTTGAGCGTGGCCCTCCTCCCGGCGATCTCGGGATCCGGGCTCGCGACGAACGCGACGTACCTGCGGCTCCTCGGCTACACGCCGGCGGCCGCGGGCGGCGAGCTGACGGCGGCCTCGGCGGCGGAGTCCCAGGACGGACGCGTCCTCGCGTCCTCCGCACGGACCCCCGCCACGACGCCGGCGCCCCCGGCGGTCGACGTGCGCGAGTCCGACGGCGCGGAGCCCTCGGCCGGCGCGACGCCCGTCGCGGCCAGCGAGGACGAGCGCGACGCGGAACCCCTCGCGATGGACCTCGATGCGCTTCGCGAGGTGAACGAGACACACGACGCATTCGACGAGGATCTCGGGGCATTCGGCCTCGGCGTCCTCCCCGAGGACGCGGGCGACGTGCACGGCGTCCAGGCGATCGAAGGCTTCGCGAACCCCGCGGAGGACCACGACGGATGCACGTGGACCCGCGAGTTCGAAGCCCGCGACGACGACCATGTCGGCAACCCGGAGTGGGTGAAGGGCCGCATGCTCGGCACGTGTGTCCTCGACGAGGACCACGATGGCGCGCCGGA
>JBQTHW010000038.1:0-13237 GCA_052389495.1 Methanobacteriota archaeon
TCGTGGGGGTCCTCGTGGCCCTTTCCATGGCCGCATACGCGACGACGGTCGACACGTCCGCCGCCGACGGGTGGACGCCGCCGCCCGCGCATCACGGCCTCTCCATCCCGGAGCCCCGGGGTCCGACCAGCACGTCCGTGGACCCCCAGGCGCTTGAAGACCGCGCGCTCCTCCGGGCCACGACCGGGGTCGACGGGCGACCCGGATCCGGGGTCCCGGGGAAGATACTTGTGGACGGCGTGCCGCGGGAGGAATGGGGCCTCAACTGGATGAAAATCGCTCCCGGCCGGTACACGGTCTCCTTCTCCGACGTCCCCGCGTTCGAGACCCCCGCGGACGTCGTCGTGGACGCCTCCGCGGGAACGACCGTCGAGGTGACCGGGGAGTATCGCGAGAAGGGGTTCCTGCGCGTCCTCACGGACCCCGCTGTCCCGGCGACGATCTCCGTCGACGGAGTGCCGCGTGACGACTGGGGTCTCTGGATGGCCCTCGTGCCCGGGAGCTACGCGGTCGCCTTCGGACCCGTGGACGGGTACGCGGCGCCGCCTGCGCAGACCGCGTCCGTCGAGCGCGGCGCGCTGACGACCGTCACGGGAGCGTACATTTCGGACGAGTCCGCGCGGGGCCCGGACCCCTCGACCTTCGGCCTGCTGCGCGTGTCGACGCGCCTGGACGACGGCCGACCCGGCGTCGGCGCGCAAATCCTCGTCGACGGCGTGCCGCGGGACGAGTGGGGCCTCGCGTGGGTGAAGATCGACCCGGGGACGCACACGGTGTCCTTCAGCGACGTGCCGGGCGTCGGCACGCCGGCGTCGCAGGCCGTCGAGGTCATCGCGGGCGCGACGACGACCGCAGAGGGCGTGTTCCAGCGACACGGATCCCTCCGGGTCCGCACGGATCCTCCGGCGCCCGCGACGATCTTCGTGGACGGCATCCCGCGGAACGACTGGGGGATGTGGCAGTCCCTCCCGCCCGGCGCGTACACGGTCGCGTGGGAGGCCTTCGCCGGCGTACCGGCGCCGACCCCGCAGGTCGTCACCGTGCACGCCGGAGAGCTCAGTCTCGCGACGGGCAGCTACCGCGAGCCCTTGGGAAGTCTGAACTGGGCCGGGTACGTCGTCGCGAACGAAATCGACCGGCCCGCGCCGGCCGTCACCGCCGTGCGCGGGTCGTGGATCGTCCCGACGGTCGAGCCGACCGGCAAGGTCGTGTATTCGGCCGTCTGGATTGGCATTGGCGGCTTCTTCGACACGAGCCTCATCCAAACGGGGACGGAGCAGGACAGCGGCCAGGGGATCACGTTCTACGCGGCGTGGTACGAGCTGCTCCCGGACGCCTCCGTACGGATCACGAACCGGATGACGGCCTGCCCGGTCCTTCCGGGCACCGAGTTCTGCCTCGTCCGGGCCGGGGACGTCGTCTCGGCCTCCGTCGTCCTGGCGGATGCGGGTCAAGGCCTCTGGACGATCACCCTCACGGACGTCACGCAGGGGTGGACCTTCGCCCAGGACTTCGCATACGTCTCCTCGAGGGCCTCCGCGGAGTGGGTGGTCGAACGCCCGTTCCTGTGCACCCCGGGATCATGCAAGATCTCGGACCTGGCGCCCTTCACGAGCGTCGCCCTGGGGCCCGAGTACACGGGCCTCCCGGAAACGAACGTAGCCTTGGTGGACGGCGTTGCCGCGGCGATCGGCGGCTTCCCCCGCCGGGAGGTCCTCATGTTCAGCGGACCGGACCTCCTCGCGGACCCGTCCGAGCTCCGGGCCGACGGTTCGAGCTTCCTCGTCCTGCGGACGTCATGACGCGGCGGGCCGGTCACCGACCGTACGTGGGGTGCTCGGGCTTCCGCCGCTCCCGCGTCTGCACCCAGACGGCCATCGTGTAGAGGAGGGAGGACAGTCGGTTGAGGTACCGGAGGAGTTCCGGATTCACGGACTCCCGCCGGGAGAGGGTCACGACGCGTCGCTCCGCGCGGCGCGCGACGGTCCGGGACCAATGCAGTCGTGTGAGGGCCTCCGACCCACGGGGGAGGACGAACTCCGTCACGCGGCCGACGTCGAGCCGGTCCATCGCGGCCTCGAGGCGCGCGACGTGCTGGGCCGTGACCCGCGGGACTTTCGCACCGGCCCCGGCGCCCGGCGTCGCGAGCTCCGCGCCGACCGTGAACAAGTCGTCCTGGACACGGAGGAGCGTGTCGCGGCTCGCCTTCTGGCGCAACGCGACGATCGTCATTCCGAGGGCCGCGTTCAGCTCGTCGACGGCGCCCATCGCCTCGACGCGCGCGTCGTCCTTCGGAACGCGATCGGGGCCCAAGAGGCCCGTCGTGCCGGCGTCGCCCGTCCGCGTGTAGATCTTCGCCATGTCATCCCGCCCAGGGCCGTGCGGCGTTCGGACGCGCTGGCGTCGGGAAGAGCCGCGGGTGGACCAGGTGCGCGAGGACCTCCAGGCCGTCGACGACGCGAGGCCCCGGCCGGCTGAAGTAGCTCGACCCGTCGACGACCCAGACGCGGTCGCGCCGGGCCGCCGGCATGTCGCGCCAGAACGGCATGCGGGCCAAGCCCGACGACTCCTTCATCGCCCGGTCGAGGTGGAAGCCGCACGGCATGAGGACCGCGAGGTCGGGTGCGGCGATCGCGATGTCTCGCGGCTCGATCCGGTACGACCGGGCCCCAACGCGACCGAGGACGTCCTCGCCGCCCGCGAGGGCGACGAGCTCGGGCACCCAGTGCCCCGCCACGAGGAACGGGTCGAGCCACTCGAGGCACAGGGTCCTCGGGCGTGTTGCGACCGAAGCGGTCCGGGACGAGACACGCTCGATGCGCGCGCGCATCCCGTCAACGAACGACAGGGCCGCATCGTGGACGCCGCACACGTCGCCGACTCGCACGATGTCGCCGAGGATGTCGTCGAGCCGGTGCGGGTCGAGGGACACGACGTGCGGCGGATCCGGGAGACGATCCGCGACCGCGCGGACGTCCTGCAGGGAGGGTGCGCAGACGTCGCAGAGCGCCTGCGTCAGGACGACGTCCGGCGCGAGCGCCCGCAAGGCTCCCTCGTCGACGGAATACAGCGGGTCGCCCGCGGCGATCCGTTCGCCGACGAGGCGGCTCGTCTCCGCGCTCGGCCTCCCTTCCTCGTCGAGGGTGGAGCGGCTCACGACGGGTCGCGTGCGCGCCGCCGGCGGATGGTCGCACTCGGGCGAGACGCCGACGACGTCCGGCCCGAGGCCCAACGCGAAGCAGATCTCCGTGGCCGCGGGGAGCAACGACACGATTCGCATCCGGCGCACCGAACGCGGAACGCCACTTAACCGTTTTCCGGCCGACAAGAAAAGGGAGAACGGCCGGGTGGACTACCCGGCCGCTGTCGCCGTCGGGGCGATCGTCGCGAACCGCTTCGTGTCCGCGCGCACGACGCCGAACTCGATCTGGGACTTTCCCCCGTTCACGTCCTCGACCGCGCGCGTCGCAAGGACGAGGGCCTCGTCGAGCGTGAGGGTCGGGCGGTAGTCCTTGTGGATCACGTCGAGCGCCTCGTCCGCGTGCTGCCCGATCGCGAAGCCGGATCCCCGGAACGTCGTGCCGCTCGGGTCGACCTGCACGAGTTGGATCCCGAGCTCGTCCGCGCCCGCCAGGATGATCGACGCGCCGAACGGCCGGACGGCGTACATCGTGAACGAGTGCAGGTGCTCGGAGAGCTGACGGGACAACGTGCCGACGTCGATCGGCACGTCGTACACGAGCCGATGGCGCTGGGCGGCGACGCGGACCTCGTCGACAAGGGTCGAGACGTCGCCGATGTACCCGCTGCCGGTCGCCCCGACGTGCTCGTCGATGACGTAGACCTTCTCTGCGGGCTCGAGGAGCGGGCGCGTCGGCTTCACCTGGCTCGCGAGGAGCGCGAACTCCTTCGTCCGGATACCGAGGGTCGTCGACCCGCGGCCCACCGCCGCGAGGGCGTAGTCGACCTGGACGAGCCGGCCCTCCGTGTTGTAGAAGAACGGCATCCGTCCCATGTCCGCCGCCATCTCAGTTCGCCTCCCGGAACGCGTGGCCGTTCGGTACCGCGAGCACGTCGACCCCGTTCCCGCTGCCCGGGTCCCGCTCCATCGCCGCGCGGACGGCGGACTCCGCGAGTCGTTTCGCGTCGTCGAGGGAGATCTCCCGCCGGAATCCCTGCTCGAGCACACCGTACGCGATCGGCGAGCCGCTCCCCGACGACATGAAGTCCTCCGACGTGAGGGCGCCGCTCATGTCGCTCGTGTACACGTGGCCGCCGTCCCGGTCGACGCCCGCGACGACGAGCTCGACGAAGTACGGGTTGTAGGACTTCATCCCGCCGTACACGATGTTCGCGATCAGCTTCGCAGACTCCTTCACGGACAACGGGTAGCCGCGTCGAAGGGTGAGGAGCCGACGCTCCGCCTTCGCCAGGTTCACGAGGTACTCCGCGTCCGACATCTGGCCGGCAATCGCGACCGCGGTCGTTTCGTCGAGCTGGAAGAGCTTCTGCACAACCTTCGATCCGACGAAGAAGCCCTTGCTCGCGCGCTTGTCCGCCGCGAGGACGACGCCGTCCTTGCTCCGAATTCCCACCGTGGTGGTCATGTCGAACCTCCGCAGGACGTATGTCGCCGCTGGGGTAAGTTGATTCGAACCGAGTCGACTTCGTCACAGCGCGTCGGCTAGCCGCTCAGACCCGCGTGCGGGTCGCGCGCCGCGCCTTGCACGATGTGTTGGAACAGTAGGTGGCCAAGCCGCACGGCCTCGTCTAGCCGCTCCGGGGACACGACGCGCGCGGCGATCGACAGTTGCCCGACGCGCAGGCGGGCGTCGAGCTGGACGCCGTCGTCCTCCGTCGCCCAGGAGAGACGGAGGTCGTCCGTGGCATCCGCGATGCCGTACCATCGCAGGGGTCCGATCCACGTGCCCTTCAACCCGACGACGAGCTGCCGGAGGTCGAGATCCGCGGGCAGATACGTCTGGAGGACCGGTACGGCCGGGGCGTCGCGCGCGAGGGCGAGGGCGCCCGGACTGAGGATCGAGAGCGCCTTCGAGCTGATGCGGTAGCCCAGATCCGTGCGGTCGACGAGCTCGTCCCTCGCGAGTCGATGGAGCGCGCGGGAGAGCTGCTCGGGGTGGATCCGGAGTCGGCGCCGGATGCCCTGGAAGCCGACGAGGGACGCTGGATCCTGGGAGAGGAACTCGAGCACCTGCCGGTCGTGCTCACGGAGGTCGTCGAGCTCTTCGCGGACCGCCGGATCCACGGAGCCGGGCACCATGGTACGCCGTCACACTCGCGCGTTCGTCATAAACCTGCGCGTCTCGGGACCACGGACGAGAACGACCTCACGGGGCGAGCCGTCCCCGTTCGACGATCGTCGTGCCATCGACGCGGACCGTCGCATCGGTGATCGTCGAACCGAGGAAGAAACCCGTCTTGTTCTTCCCGCCCGCCTCGTCGTTCGCGCCGACGGACACGTAGACGTTCCCGGCGACGACGTAATCCTGGAGGAAGCCCGTCTGCGCCTTCGGGTTCAGCCCGATGTCGATCATCCCGAGCCGGTCGCGGTCGCCCTTCGCGTCCTCCCAGTCCTTGCGGATCAGGTCCTCGTTCTCCGTCGCGCTCCACTTCGCGAGACGTCCGTTGTCAAAGGCGAGCGAGACGCCGCGGATCCACCGGCCGACGTACGCCACGGGCCGGTCGAAGACGATCGTCCCGTCGCCGCTCCGCTCGTCCGGTACGACGAACGCCTCCCCCGCCGGAAGGTTCGCCAGGTTGTCGCCGTGATCGATGTCCTCCTCGGACACGATCCCGTCCTCGATGCGGGCCTTCCGTCCGACGAGGTCGCACGCGAAGCGTGTGCCGTTCGGGGCGCTAATCTCGAGGCGGCCCCGCTTCGAGAGGAGGCGTTGGACCTTCCGACCCGCACGGACGATCTCACGCGGGTCGACCGTGCTCGCGTCGAGCATCATCCTCCGCCACGCGTCCAGGTCGAACCCGTACGCGGCGGCCCGCGGCGCGGTCACGTACCCGAGGCCGATCCGAGCGCCGCGCAGCCGAGTCTTCTTCGCGCGGCGATACCACTCGTCGTTGTACGCCGTCGCCGCGTCGTAGCGGTCCGTCCCGAGCTCGCGGATCCGGTTGATGTCCGAGGGACCCGTCACGAAGACGTAGGCGTCGGCCTCCTCGAGCGCCTTCCACTCGTGGCTGCCGACCTGACCGAGCTTCGACTTCGGGAGCGTGGCGACGGAGCGCCAGTACGCGTCCTCGTCCTCGAAGAGCAGCATCGGCCGCGCGCCGGCGGCGCGCAGCTGATGGACGAACTCGGCCGCGATCGGCAGGCCGTGGTTCCATGTCTCGACGATCACGTTCTCCTTCGGTCGAATCGCGAGCGATCGCCGAATCACGGTCTTCGCGAGTGCTTCGTATTCGGACATGTCCCGGCTCCCCGTTCGGGCGGAGTCGCCCCGTGGGGATAAACATGCGCCTCGAACATCGGCCGACGTCCACGGAGTGCCCACGCTCGGGTGCGGCGGCGCCGCGGATCGCTCATCCTTCCCCGGACGACGGCCACAGGCCACCGGCGACGGGTTGCCGCGCCTCGCGGAAGCGGTCGACCGCGAGCGCCGAGACGTCCAGGGTCTTCGACCTGCCGAGCGCGATCATCTCCGCGACCGCGAGGCCGACGGCCGGGCTGATCATGACCCCGTACCCCGACATGCCGTTCGCGAGATGGAGGCCTGCCACGGACGACACGGGACCCACGATCGGGAGCTGGTCCGGGGTGAACGTGACGTTTCCGGACCACGCGTTCGCGATGGCCGTCTCCGCGAGCTTCGGCACGCGGTGCACGGCGGCCTCCACGGCACGCGTCCGGAACGCCCAGTCCGTCTCGGGGTTCGCGAGCTCCTTCGCCGCGACGTCCTCGACGAGGCCGAGCACGAAGCCGCCGTCGAGCTCCTGGCGGAAGTAGAAACGGCCCGTGACGTCGACGAAGATCGGCCGGTCCGCCGGAATCTCCGGGTGGGGTGTCGTGACGAAGATCTGGCGCTGCCACACCTGGACGGGGAGCTCAAGCCCGAGGGGCCGCAGGAGGTCGTTGCACCAAGGACCGGCCGCGTTCACGACGAACCGGCAGGCGATGTCACGTCCGGCGGATCGAACACCCACGACCTCTCGACCGTGCGTGAGGATCCGATCGACCGGCGCGTTCGCGCGCACGCGCACCCCGAGCCGTCGCGCCGCGTTCGCGTAGCCCACCGCGACGGACGTCGGGTCGACGAACCCCGCTTCCCGGACGAGGACCCCGCCCTCGAGGTCGTCGACCCGCATTTCCGGGAACACCTCGCGGATCTCACCGGGCTCGAGAATACGCGCGTGGACTCCGTTCGAGGCGGCGATGCGACGCACCCGTTCGAGGTCGTCGAGGCGGCGCGAATCGCCAATCGTCTCGAGGTACGGCCTCGGATGGAAGTCGGCCGTCTCGCCCGTGACCTCCTGGAAGCGGCTCAGCTCGTCGTAGCCGCGCGTCGCGAGCGCGACGTTGACCTCCGTCCCGAAGGCGGTCTCGACGATGCCGACGCTTCGCCCGGTCGAACCCGAGGCCAGATTCGCGCGCTCGAGCAGGAGGACGTCCGTCACCCCGAGCGTGGCGAGATGGAAGGCGATGCTCGTCCCGATCACGCCACCGCCGACGATGACGACCTCTGCTCGCTCCCCCATCGGATCGCGGGACGGAACCGCGGGGTCGGGAAAAGGTTTCGCTCCCGCCGGTGTCAGGGCTCCCTCGAGGCGACGTCCGCGGGCCGAATCATCTCATCCTGCAGGCTGTCGACCTGGAGCGTCGCGTGCGCGATCCCGAACCGCCGCCGGAGGTCCGCCTGGATCGCGTCGACGATGCGAGCCGCCTCCGTGACGGTCGTCTCCCCGGAAACCAGGATGTGGCCCGTGAGGGCGAACAGTCCGGACGTGACGGTCCAGACGTGCAGATCGTGCACGTCCTTGACTCCGGGAATCCCCAGGATCGCCTTCGCGACCTCGGAGGGCGGCGCCTCCGCGGGGGAGGCCTCGAGGACGATCCGGCCGCCCTCGCGGAACAGCCGTGCGGCGCTCACGAAGATCAGGCCGACGATGAACAAGGCGACGACCACGTCGACGAGGTACAGGGACGTGAGCTGGATCACGACGGCACCCGCGACGACGCCGACGGACCCCAACGTGTCCCCGTACGCATGGAGGAACGCGCTCTTCGCGTTGATGTTCCGTCGAGACCAGTCCCTCAGGAGGACGAGCATCGTGACGTTCGCGGCGAGGCCCGCGAGCCCGACGAGCAGCATGATGCCCCCCACGACGGGTTCCTGGGTCAGGTAGCGTCCGTACGCGCGCCACGCGAGGAATGCGGCGAGGACGATCAGCAGGACGCCGTTCGCGAGCGCCGCGAGGACCTCCGTGCGATGGTAGCCGAACGACATGCGAGGCGTGTGGGGCCGCTCCGAGATGCGGAGGGCCCACAGGCTGAGACCGAGGGCGATCGCGTCGGTCCCGACGTGGCCCGCGTCGCTCAGGAGGGCGAGGGAGCCCGACAGCCAGCCTCCGGCGACCTCGACGGCACTCGCGGTCAAGGCGAGCCCGACGGCGGCCGCGAGGCGGGCCTGGAGCCCGAGCCGCGGCATGTGGGGGCCCGTCGCCATGCGACGGAAAGTAACCCGAGCCGCGGCATCAAGCTGCTGGGTCGATTCACTCCTCGTAGATCCAAAACTCGTTGCCGTCGGGGTCCGAGAACATCGCGGACGTCCCCCAGTCCTCCTTCGTCGCGGGCTGGGTGAACTTCACACCCTTGGCCTCGAGGGTTTTCTGCTCCTTCGCGACGTCCTTCGCGAGGAAACAGATGCCCGTGTTGCCCGGCTCGAGCTCGTCGCCCTCGCACAGGTGCACGACGACGGAGGCGTCCTTCGAGCTCACGGTGACCCAGTGGCCCTGGCGGTCGCGGACCTCGAGGCCGAGCTTGTCCTCGTACCAACGTGCGGCCTTCTTCCCGTCCGAGACGACGATCGCAATCGAACTGAGCTTCAACATGCGCGGGACATCCGCGCGTCGAGGATAAATCCGACGGCGTCGGACGAGGGGTCATCGCCCCCCGGACCGCGCGGTCGCGGGAACGTGTTGTGCCGCGGGCCCCACGCGGGCGTGACGGCATGCCGCGGAGTTCCCGGAGAGCCTTTATGCGTACGTGCACCCCCTCGCCCCCGAGGGTCGGCCATCGGAGGATTTGACGCGGCGCCGCTCCAGTTCGACCTGGGGACGGCGGACCCCCTGACGTTCCTCGTCCTCCTGTTTGCGTACTCGGTCGCCGCTGCGGTCGCCCTTCCGATCCCCGTGGAGTTCTTCCTACTCCTCAACCCGAGCGTGGACCCGCTCGTGAGCGCGGCGGTCCTCGGGCTGGGCAAGGGGGCCGGCGCGATCGTCGTGTTCTACCTCGGCTACAAGATCAACCCCTGGATCGAGCGCTGGATGGGTCGACATTCGATCGGAGGCCGGATCCTGAAGGCCCTCGAAGCCTTCGTGCGCCGGACCGGATGGGTGGGGCTGCTGATCCTCCTCGCGATCCCGTTCATGAGCGACACCGCGGTGAACTACTTCTACGCGCTCCTGAACGAGGAGGGGCACGCGGTCGGGCGGTGGTCGTTCGTCGTGGCGAACGTCGTTGGCGGGACGGCCCGCGCCCTCCTCTTCCTTTGGGTGCTCCCCTGAAGCGACCCTCTACCCGGGCGACGTCTCCCGTTTCTGCGCTCGCGCGTACGCCTCGAGGAAACCCTCCGTGAGGTCGCTCGCCGTGATGATCCCCTCGACCTCGTCGAGGCGCGTGACGACGAGCCACCGAGTCTCCTTCTCGAGCATGAGCCGGGCGGCGGCGCGAAGGGTCGAGAGCGGGCTCACCGTGACGGCGGGGGAGGTCATCGCCTCGCGGACGCGGACCTTCGAGGGGTGTCGGCCCTTCGCGGTGACCTTCCAGAGGACGTCGCGCTCCGTGATGATCCCGATCGGACGGCCGTAGCGCACCACGACGAGGCCGCCGATCTTCTTCGCGGCCATGCGCTTCGCCGCGTCCTCCACGGAGCGGTCCGGGTCGATCACGAGGACGCTCTTCGTCATCACGTCGCGCACAAAAGGCATCCGGGCCCGCGCATGGGGGGGTTCTACTTCAAGGCTTCTGGCCGGCCCCGGCGGGGGGCCGATGAGAGGGGGGCTTTATTCCCAACAAAGCTTTTTTATGCCTGACCGTGATATCCGGAGGACCCGTGAAGACGCGGGCGCGAGGAGGAGTCGACGTGGCGTCACACATGAAAATGCCGATGAAAATGATGGAGTGCGACTGCGGGTTCATGGTCCGGAGCCACAACGACAACGAGATGGCGGACATGTACATGATGCACGGCAAGAACATGCACGCCATGAACATGTCCCGTGGCGACGCGATGAAGATGATGAAGCCCACGAAGATGTAGGGCGTCGCGAACCTCTCGATCCTTCTCACGTTGTTTCGCTTGGAAGGCGCGAGCTCCATCTAGGCGGAAGCGGGCTGAGCCTCTCGCGGGATCTCCCAGGGCACGCGGCCCGACGATCGCCCGAGCCGCACGCGGTTCTTGCACTGCGGGAACGCCGAGCAGCCGAGGAACGCCCAGCCCGTCTTCGTGCGCCGCCGGACGAGACGCCCCTTGCCGCAGGCCGTGCAGGGCCCGAAGTCCTGTTCGAGGGAGTCGGCGTCGCGCATCCATCGAGCGAGGGACGCCTCGTGCGCCTCCAGCTCCTGCAGGACGTGGCGCAGGGCGTCCCGCGACTCCAGGACCGCCTCGTCGATCGTCGCACGTCCCTCCGCGATCGCGTCCATGCGCTCCTCGAGCCGCCGGGTCATCTCCGGGCTCACGAAGTCGGGCGCGTACAGGCTGAGCGCGTCGACGAGTGCGCGACCCGCCGCCGTCGTCCGGAGCGCGCGGCCCTCGATGTACCGCCGCCGGAACAGGAGGTCGAGGATCTCGTGGCGCGTCGACTTCGTCCCGAGGCTGAGTCGCTCCATGGACACGAGGAGGGAGGCTTGGCTGTGGAACGGCGGCGGCCGCGTGCGGCCGTCCCGGAGCCGGACCGCGCGCACGGCGAGCGTCTCGCCTTCCTTCAGGACGCCCAGCTCGGGGTCCGGCGGATCCGACTCGGGGACGAGGGCGCGCCAGCCGGGCTCCGCGACGCGGGAGGCCTCCGCGCGGAAGCTCGCGTCGCCGACGTCGAGACGGACCGCCGTGACCCGGCGTACGGACGGTGGCATGAGCGTCGCGAGGAACCGCCGCACGACGAGGTCGTGCACGCTCCCTTCGGCGCCCCGGTGGGCCTTCGCCGGCAGGGCCGTCGGATGGATCGGGGGGTGGTCCGTCGTGCGGATCGGCCCGCGGCTCGCGTGGACCTCCGGTTGCCCGAGGATCACCTCCACGACCTCGCGGTACGGCGACTCGCGCAGACGTTCGAGGATCGAGCGAAGGTCCAAGGATCCCGGGTAGACCGTGTTGTCCGTCCGCGGGTAGCTGATCTCCCCCCGTTCGTAGAGGCGCTGCGCGATCGCCATCGCGCGTGCCGCGGACAGCCGGAGTCGGGACACCTCCGCCAGGAAGCTCGTCGTGTTGAACGGGGCGGGCGGGTGGTCCACCTCCTCCCGTGTCGCGACGGACCGCACGAGCGCCTGGGAGCCAAGGCTCGCGAGGGCCGCCGCCGCCTCCGCGCCTCCCCGGTCCCAGAACGGCCCCCCGACGGCGGTCGCCTGGAACTCGGGCTCCTCGATCTCCGCCGTGACGTCCCAGAACGTCCGCGGGACGAAGTCTTCGCGCGCGCGCTCCCGCTCCGCGACGAGGTCCAAGGTCGGCGTCTGGACGCGGCCGACGGACAGGAGGCGCCCGCCGAGGTCGCAGCGCAGGGTGAGGAACCTCGTGAGGACGGCCCCCCACGCCAGGTCGATCTTCTGCCGCGCCGCAGCAGCGTGGGCGAGATTCCAGTCCGGCTCCGTGAGCGCCTCGAAGGCGCGGCGGATCTCCCACGGGGCCATCGCGCTGAACCGGGCGCGCTTCGCGGGGAGCGCCGGGTGGGCCGACCGGAGCGTCGCAAGGGCCTCGACCCCGATCAGCTCGCCCTCGCGGTCGTAGTCCGTCGCGAGGACGACCTCGTCCACCGTGGGCGCCAGGTTCCGGAGGACCTCGTGGACGGCAGGGTGGGTCTCGATGCGCACGGGCTCGACGTCGATGAGGCGGTTGGGCGGGACGCCCTTCCAGTCCCGCACCTCCTCCGGGTAGTCGATCTCGACGACGTGGCCGCGCAGCGGGACGACGAGGACCTCCGCATCGTCGGAGGAGAACGCGAAGTAGCTTGCGCCGTCGGCCCGGACCTTCTTAGCCGTCCCGTCGGACAGGACTTTGGCCAAGCGGAGGGCGGCGCTGAATTTCTCAGCGAGGAGAAGCCTCCGCAACCTGCGCGACGATGCGTATGGCCCTTACTTAATATTGTTGATGCGAAACCTCGACTTTTCGCGCGTGCGCGCGTGACTTTCCACGGAGGTCAGTAGCCGAGGAACCGCTCGAGCGTGATCCGGTCCGCGGGCACCCCGAGGCGCTGGACGACGGGGACGATCGCCTCGACGAAGGCGGGAGAGCCCGCCACGTACGCGGCGACGCGTGGCGCGTCGACGAGATCGACGAGCCACCCGGCGTCGATCCGGCCCGTGCGGCCGGTCCATGGGGCGGAGGACTCCGAGGGCCGCGTGATCGTTCGAACGACACGAAGCCACGGATGGCGGGTGGCCCACGTGTCGAATTCCGTCCGGAACGGGACCGCCCCGGGCACGCGGTCCGAGGTCACGACGGTCACGGGTGCCGTGCGACCCGTCGCGATCGCGTGGCGGACCATCGCCCGGAACGGCGTCACGCCGACGCCGGCGGCGACCATGAGGGCCGGCGCCCCGTCGTCGCGGAGGCCGAACCGGCCGAAGGGGCCTTTCGCCGGCACGCGGTCGCCGGGCCGGAGTGCCGCGAGGGCACGCTTGAAGGCGCTCGCCGCGCGCATCCTCGTCGTAATGAGGACGTACGGCTCCGAGGGAGCGTTCGCCATTGTGAAGGAACGCGAGCCGCGGCGCGGATCCTCCGGCGCGTCGAGCCGCACGAGGAGGTACTGCCCCGGCAGCGCCCCGGACAGGCCCGCCGCC
>JBQTHW010000039.1:0-3508 GCA_052389495.1 Methanobacteriota archaeon
CGCGTCCGTCCGGAGGACCCAGGGCTCCGCCCGCCGGACCCGGGCGCTCCCCGTCGGGCTCGCCGAGCTTCCGGAGGGCGGAGGCGAGCGCGGCGGCCGTCGACGGATCCATGGCCGCCCGGTCGTCCGCGAGGTATTCGGCCTCGCGGTCGAGGGCCCGGTGCAGGACCTTCGACAAGGGGTCGAAGAACATGCACTTCGCGAGGACCGCCGAGGCCATCCGCCGGCGCGAATCGCGGTTCACGATGTGCGCCTGTTCGTGGGCCAGGACGGCCGAGAACTCGTCGGGGGTCAGACGGTCCCGGAGAGCCGCGGACGTCAGGATCACGGGGCCGTAGAGAGAGGACGAGACCGCGAACGTCGCCGGATCGTCCAGCATGATGATCTCGGGGAGGCCTGTTCGGGACGGCGAGGCGGGCCGGTCCATCCCGAGTTGCGCGAAGTGCGCCGCACGCGCGGTCGGACTCAAGAAGAGGACGCCGGCGACGCCGAGAGCGGCCACGAGGCCACCTGCCACGGAGAGAAACACGACGAGCTTGACGGCCGTCGGACCGTATTCGAGCCGTTCGCTCCACGCGAAGCACAGGAGGAAGCTCGCGCCGACGAAGACCCAGGAGGAGCCATCCGCCGCGTAGGCGCCGACGAGAAGTCGGCGTCGGAGGAGATGGTCCCGCGGCCGCGCGAGGTACAGGACCCCGAGGCCGAAGAGGACCGCCACGTGGGCCGAAAGGACAGCGATCGGGATGGGTGAGGTCCAGTACTGCACGAGCGCGGCGAACGTCCCCAAGGCTACCGTCCCCTCTTCCGGCGACGCCGCGGCGCGGGAGGGCCCAGGACGCCGGAAACGGCGGACGCCCCGAACGCGTCCACGAGCCGTTCCACGGACGCGCGCAGGACCGTCTGGTACGGACGGCCCGCCGCATCGAGGCGGTAGCGGGTCCGCGTGCCCTTGCCGCGCCTCGCGCGGACGAGGCCCTTCTCGAGGAGACGATACAGGGTGTTCGTGACCGTCGTGTACGCGACGGCCCTCTCGCGATTCAACGCGCGATGGATCTCCCCCGGCCGGGCCTCGCCGAGATCTCCGAGGACCTGAAGCACGGCGAACTCCAGGTCGCCGAGCTGGGGCACGGACCTCGTCATCGAGGAACCCGTATTAGATGGTGCGGTAGGTAACCACTCGTGAATCGCTCCGCGATCTTCGGCAAACGGGATTCGTCACCTGACCTTGTTTCCTCGTGAACGGAGCAGAATCCCCCGCGCGCCGGCGGCGACGTGTTCGCGCCGTACACCCTCAGCTGGACGGCCACGGCGGACCTCGGCGTCGAGTCGGACGATTCCGTCATCGAGACGGCGCAGCCCGTCCTGCGGTTCGACCGGGCCGCGGTTCCAGAGCCTCGGCCAAAAGCTCCATAACGGCCCGGGGCCTTCGCCCGGACGGTCCCATGTCCCTCCTCTGCCCGATCGACTTCCGCTACGGGCGGCCGAAGATGAAGGGTATCTTCGATGAGGACCCGCGGCTCAGGCGGCTCCTCGAGGTGGAGGCGGCCCTCGCCCGAGCGCACGCCAAGGTCGGACGGATTCCGCGCGAGGCGGCGGACGATATCGTCCGGCACGCGAACGTCCGAGACGTGAAGGTCGAGCGCGTGAAGGCCCTCGAGATCGAGACGAAGCACGACCTGATGGCCGTCGTCCTCGCCCTCACGGAGGCGACGAAGGGCGACGGAAGCCGGTACGTGCATCTCGGGGCGACGAGCAACGACATCTCCGACACCGGGACGGCTCTCCAACTTCGTGACGCGATCGGGGTGCTGGACGAGGATCTCGGGAGCCTCGTCGGCGTCCTCGCGCGGCTCGCTTCGAAGCACCGGCGGACCGTGATGCTCGGCCGGACGCACGGCCAGGCCGCCGTCCCGATCACGTTCGGTCTCAAGATCGCCGTCTTCGCGTCGGAGGCCGCGCGGCACCGCGAGCGGCTCCGCGAAGCGACGAAGCGCGTGCTCGTCGGCAAGATGTCCGGAGCCGTCGGGTCGGGCGCGGCGTTCGGCCCCGACGCGCGGAAGATCCAGCAGCTCGTCATGGACGACCTCGGCCTCGGGACCGAGGACGCGGCGACACAGATCGTCGGTCGCGACCGCTACGCCGAGTTCATCGCGGTCCTCGCGAACGTCGCGGCGAGCCTCGAGAAGTTCGCGACGGAGGTCCGGAACCTCCAGCGGACGGAGATCGGCGAGGTCGCGGAGGCCTTCGAGGCGTCGAAACAGGTCGGCAGCTCGACGATGGCGCAGAAGGAGAACCCGGTCAACTCGGAGAACGTGTGCAGCCTCGCGCGGATCGTGCGGTCCCTCGTCATCCCGGCGTACGAGAACGTGCCCCTGTGGCATGAGCGCGACCTGACGAACAGTGCGGCGGAGCGCATCCTGCTTCCCCACGCGTGCGTCCTGCTCGACGAGATGCTCGCGCGGACGACGGAGATCTTCCGGACGCTGCGCGTCTACCCGGACCGGATGCGCGTGAACCTCGAGGCCACGAAGGGGCAGGCGATGTCGGAATCCGTCATGATCGCTCTCGTGGGGAAGGGGCTCGGCCGACAGGAGGCCCACCGCCTCGTGCGCGGCGCCGCGCAGAAGGCGCGGGCGCGGGACGTCCACCTGAAGGACCTCCTCGGCAAGGACCGGACCGTTGCGAAGCTCCTGACCCCGAAGGAGCTCGCGGACGCGATGAATCCGGATAAGTACCTCGGACAGAGCGTGGCGATCGTCGAGGACGTCGTGAAGCGGCTCGCGTGATCGCGTCCTGCGTCGCGGGCAGCGCGGCGCACCGCACGTCGAGCGACCCCATGGGAACCGGACCGAATTGTTCTCGGGTCGACCTCCCGATTCGGAGCACGCGACCGCGGATACCGCCCCGCACGCGGAGGGAGCCGCCCCCGGCATCCTAGCGAGGGGACGCGGGCGCCGACTCGATGAGCCCCTCCCCCCGAAACCACTCGATCGCGGCGCGGATCGACTCCTCGATCGGACGGTACGCCATGCCGAGCTCCACGCGCGACTTCGCGTTGTCCATCGAGGCCCCCGTGAGGAGGAAGTCCGCGAGCCAGCGGGGCAACGAGGGCGGCCTCCTCGTGAGCCTCGCGCCGACTTCCGTCATCCGCGCGACGAGCCGGAGGGTGCGCGCACCGATCCGACGCGTCGGCATCGGCGTCCCCGAGGCCTCGCTCGCGACCCGGAGCAGGTCGCCCCACGTCCGGTTCTCCGCGGAGACGATGTACCGGTCCCCGACGCGGCCCCGCTCCGCCGCGAGGACGTGCGCCCGGGCGGCGTCGTCGACCCCGACGACGGGGAGGACGGAGTCCTCCGCGAAGACGCCCGGAAGCTCGCCGCGCGCGAACGCGAGGAGGAAGGCGCCCGTGTTCCGCGTGTCGCCCGGGCCGATCACGATGCTCGGGATCAGGGAGACCGCCGGGAGCCCGCGGTCACGGGCGGCCGCCAGCACGCGGCGCTCCGCCTCC
>JBQTHW010000040.1:0-6233 GCA_052389495.1 Methanobacteriota archaeon
TCGCTCGGCACGGATCGGTCCCACTCATCGACGAGGCACCGCGTCGATAAACGTTCCGGCCTGCGTTTCGCGGATGAAATCACCGTCGAGGGAGGTCCCTGAGGCCCGTCGCAATCCGCTCAACCGCGCGTCCACGCCCCGCGGCGGCGCTCGCAGAAAGTCGGCTGGCGAGGCGGAAACTGAGCCAAACGGCGAATTCGTTAAATAACCACATTGCCATTCCCTGTCACGCTTCCGGAAGGCCGTATCTTCCGTTGGCGGTGCGGGGGAGCCGGGCGTGTGACGCCCGTTCTTCGATGCCTCCCCGACGCACACGATTGCCCACACCGAGAGCCCGGCGGGGCATTGCGGTCCTCCTCCCGATGCCGCGCAGGGCTCCCCTTTCTTTCGTCCGCCAGGCTAGTCCCAGAACCGTTTCGTCCGCGCGTACGTGACCTCCGCCGCGAGGACGTCCCGCAGGAAGTCCTCGTCGGATTCGTGGTAGCCACGGAGGATCCGCGCAGCCGTGTCCTCCCCGACCCCGCGGCCCATGAGAGCGAGGACCGCCTTGCGTCCGTGCGCCATGACGAGGCTCGCGTTCGTGAACAGTCGCTTGGCGAGCGCACGGCCTTCCTTGTCGGGCGCCTCAAGGTCGAGCTTCACGATCCGCTCCCGCTCGTACGGCGCGACGACGGCGACCATCGCTCCGCCGCACGTGAGACATCGGACCTTCGCCGCCAGCTCCCCGACGGAGGACCGCCAGGATGCCTTGCAGCTCAGGCACAGGAAGGAGGCGGTCTCCTTCTCGAGCCGCGCCTTGACGGCCATCAGGGTCGCGTGGTCCGCCTTCGAGGGGGCGACGAGGAGCCGGCCCCCCTCGAGCCCCGCCCGGCCGACCTTCGTGAGCGTCGTGATGACGACCGAGATCTCGCCCGCCTTGATCCGCCGCAGGACGTCCGCGGTCCGGGGCACGTCCAAGCGCTCCCAGAACACCTTGTCGAGGACCTCGTCGTACAAGGGCGTGTCCTCGAAGGCCTTCATGAGGCGGGGGATCGAGACGCTCTGCCAGTCGACGTCGCGACGCAGCGCGCCGAACTTCTTCGCGACGTGGACGAAGGACCACCGGAGGAACGCGGAGTTCTTCAGGATCACGCGGAGGAGAGGCTCGAGGGCGTCGGGTTCCTCCGGACGGAGGATCTCCTCGATCCGGCGCGGATCGACTCCGCGCGGGACCTCCAGGACGACGCGGTACGGGTCCGTCTGGACGCCGATGCTCTGCCCGAACCGCGCCGAGACGAGGGAGGAGATGAGCTGGCCGAGCGTCTCGTTCACCTTCGAGCCGAAGCACGCGTTCACGATGATTAGCTCGCGGGACGCCTCGATCGTGACCGTGCGGTCCGTCGCAAGAGGGGCATCCCCTGCGGAGTCCAGGAACTCACGCAGCTTCGTCGCGCCGTGGGCGTTGAGCGGGTACGCGGAGAGGTCCCCCTCCCGTCGGATCCGGCCGACCTCCATCGCCACCTCGAACGGCACGGGGATGTCCTCGCCCACCCAGGACGGGACGTCGCCGATCTCACGGACCGGCTCGACGAGGAGGTGGTCCTCCTTCACGTCGATCACGCGCCACGCCGTCCCGCGCATGATGAAGGTCGCCCCGAGCTTCGCGCTTTCCGCGACGAACCACTCGTCGAGCGTCCCGATCGTCCGGCGGGAGCTGAGGTCGACGACCCGGTACGTCCGGACGTCGGGGATCATCGAGATGTTCTCGTAGAAGTAGGCGAGGCTCTGGCTGCTCCGCCCGATGCGACCCTCCTTGTGCCACAGGACCTTGAGCGCGTCGAGCTGCGCGAGCAGGTCGTCGAACGCGATCCGGGGAAGGTCCCGGAAGGGCCAGCTTCGTCGCACGGTCGCGTACGCCCGGTCCGCGTCGAGGAACCGCTCCGCCATCGCCATCGCGACGAGCTGATTCGCGAGGACGGATCGGTTGTCCCGGCGGACGGTGATCGGCTCGATCTCCTCCGCCAGGGCGCGCCGCGCGATCGCACACGCCTCCGCGACGTCGTCCTCCCTCGTCGCGAGGATCAGACCGTCGCTCACCTCGCCGACGCCGTGGCCGGACCGTCCGATCCGCTGGACGAGCCGCGCGACCTCGCGCGGGGAGTTGTACTGCAGGACGAAATCGGCGCTCCCGACATCGATCCCGAGCTCGAGGGACGACGTGCAGATGAGCGCGCGCAGCAGGCCGGACTTGAAGTCGTCCTCCATCTGCACCCGAATGTCCCTCGAGAGGCTCCCGTGGTGCACGCCGATCGTCGGGTCCTGGTACCACGCGGCGAGGCGCGAGGAGAGGAACTCCGCGGTGTCCCTCGTGTTGACGAAGAACAACGTCGACGCGTGCCCCCGGAGCAACTCGTGGCACCGTCGCAGGGCCGTGCCCTGGATCGGTGGCACGCGGAGGCGGTCCGAAATCTCCGCGTCGCCGGGGGCGGGCGACGGCATCTCCACGCGGATGCGCATGGCCTTTGGCACCCGGGCCCGGAGGACCTCGACCGGGCGGTCGACGCCGACGAGGTACCGGCCCGCCTCCTCGGGTCCCCCGACCGTCGCGGAGAGGCCGATCCTCTGGAAGTCCCGGCCCACGAGGTCCCGGAGCCGCTCGAGACCCACGGCGAGCTGCGCGCCGCGCTCGTCCGTCGCGAGCTCGTGGATCTCGTCGACGACGACCCACCGCACCCCTCGCAGGTGGTCGCGAAGCCGGCGGCCCGTGAACAGTACCTGGAACGTCTCCGGGGTCGTGATCAGGATGTCCGGCGGCTCCTTCGTGATCCGCGCACGCTCCTGCGCCGACGTGTCGCCGTGGCGCACCGCGACGCGCACGCCGAGGCGCTCCTCGAAGAACCGGATCCGCCGGAGCATGTCCCGGTTCAAGGCGCGGAGGGGCGTGATGTACAGGCACGGGACGGGCGCCGGGCGCTCCGTCAGGATGCGATGCAGGATCGGGAGGATCGCCGCCTCCGTCTTCCCGATGCCCGTCGGTGCGACGAGGAGGACGTTCGCACCCGCCAGGACCCGCGGGATCGCGAGCCGCTGGGGCTCCGTGAACGCCCCGATCCCGAGCGCCCGCAACGCCTCGAGGATGCGCGGGTCCAAGCCGAGGTCGTCCACGGACGGCTCCAAGGTGCCGTACGAGAAAAAGCTGCCCGTCGAAACAATTATCGGGTCGGATAACGGCGGCGGTGGGGTCATTACAGCGCACGCCGCCCGACCGTCAGAGGCCGAGAGTGAGCCATCGCCTGCGCGCCTCGGGAGTAGTCGTCCTGTTCCTCCTAGCAATAGCCATGGGGCTGCTCGCCGCCACGCGGCCGGCCGACGGCTTCGGCGAACGACCCTACGAGTCCAATCCCGTCATCAGCAACGGCGACCTCGACGTGTTCCGCGACCAGAGCGTCGCGCAGTCCTTCGTCGCGACGGAGACGTATCGCGTCCTGAACCTCACGCTGCGCCTGCGCAACACCGGCTCGACGACGGACGCGCTGAACGTGTCCGTCCGCCCGGACGCGGGCGGTCGACCGGCGGCGACCGCGCTCGACGAGACCCGCATCGTGTCCGGCGGGGCGACGACCCTCGTCGACGTGCCCTTCGCCGCGAACCCCGTCCTCGTGGGCGGTGCCCGGTATTGGCTCGTCGCGACGCACCCGGGTCTCCTGTCGGACTCGTACCGCTGGTTCCACAGCAACGCCGACTCGTACGCGGACGGCTGGGCGATGTACAACCTGAACCTCGGAACCGGCTGGCTCAACGTGACGCCGCGGACGGACATGTACTTCGTCACGTTCGGACGCGAGGACGACGCGCACCTCGACGTCGACCTCGCCGTGTCGCCCACGGAGGCCTCCTGGAAGGGGCTCGTGACGGTCCGCGTGTACTACAACAACACGGGCAGCCTGCCGGCGCAGCGCGTATGGATCAACGCGAGCCTGCCGGCCGGACTGACGTACGTCTCCGACACGGCGTCCGGCTCGACGACACCCTTCCCGTCGTACACGTTCGACGCGGTGCCGAACGGGGTCCATCGCTTTGACGTGACCGCCCGCGTCGACGTGGGCGTGGCGGCGGGGGCGAGCCTCGTCTCCTCGGTGACCCTCGAGTACCGGAACAGCATGGGCGCACTGAAGCCGGGGGCGTCCGACCAAGCGTCTCTGGCGGTCGGGCGGGCCACGGACAGCTTGTACCTTGTTCCCGGGTCGCCGTACGACCTCGTGCCGGTCGCGCCGACGGGCGGGCCGGCGCAGCAGAGGAACCTGAGCCTGCGCCAGGGCATCAGCACGTACGACTTCGACCTCGAGCCGTCCCTCGCGCGGCCCCTCCGCGCGTTCCGGGCGGACGTACTCCTGTACCTCGATTCCGACTCCGGACGACCCGAGAATCTGGACATCAACCTCACCCTCCTCGACGCGAACGGCGGAAGCGAGGTGGCCGTGGCGCATTCGCAGTCTCGGGTCCGCACGAACGATGGCGCCGGCTACGAGCCTTTCTGGTTCTCGTTCGCGCCGTTCGACATGACGTTCCCCACGGACCACGCGCTCCGCCTGCGCGTGCGGAATATGGTAAGCGCCTCGGACGACGCGTTCCTGGCGATCAACGCGACCGCGACCTCCTCGCGGGTCGATGTGCGCACCTCGACGTACGTCCAGGTCGACGCGATCGACCGTCGCGACGCCCGCGGGCCGGCGACGAGCTGGTCCGCTCTGGATGCCCTCGTCGTCCGTGCGAATGTCACGGACCCTCTCGGCATCGGCCGGATCCTCGGCGCGCGCATCAACGTCACGCGCCCCGACGGAGGCACGATCGCCCTGGGAGCTCCGATGGTCCTCTTCGCCACGGACGCGTCCCCGAAGCCCTCGTGGGCGACGTACGAGTTCGCGATCGGCGCGACGCTCGACAACGGAACGTACGCGATCGAGGTCGAGGCGCTCGGCGTGGCGGGCACGACCCACCCGACGTCAACGTCGGCGACCGTGCGGTCTCCGGATTTCGACCTCGCCATCGTACCGACGCAGACGAACGTTCGGAACGGCGAACGCTTCTCGTACCACGTGTACATCAACAACACGGGCGACGCGGCGTCGAGCCGTGCCTGGCTGAACGTGACCCTCCCGGTGCAGGTGACCCGACTCGCGGATTCGGACCCCGCGAACCGCACGGGACCGTCGAGCTGGTCGTGGGGCTACGTCAGCGTGGGATCCAAGAGGCTCGACATCGACGTGGAGGTCGCGAACGGTGCCCCGCTCGTCCCGTTCTTCCGCACGACGGCGTCGCTCGATTTCGGAGACACGAAAGGGCACGCGTGGCCCGCCGTCGCGGCCTTCACGGACGTCGCGATGAACGGACCCGTGATCGCGTTCGTGCAGACGCCATCCCCCTCTGCCGCGCACGCGAACGAGTCCGTGACGTTCACGTTCTCCTTGGACAACACGGGGGACCTTGCGCAGACCCTGTGGCTCAACGATACGCTCCCCTCGGGCCTGGAGTACGTCTCGAACGACGCCGCATCGATCGGCGGTGTCACGACGTTCTCCGGCGGCGCGGTCCGATTCCTGTTCTGGAACCTGCCCGCCGGCACGACGTGGACCTTCCGACTCGTCGCGCGCCTCTCACCCGGGGTCGCCCCGGGCGCGGTCCTCGTGAACGTCGCGGACCTGACGTACACGAACGCGAACGGGAGCCTCATGCCCCCGACGAACGCGAGCGGTGAGGTCGCCGTCCTCTCGCCCTGGCTCGTGTCCGCGTCGATCACCGCCACGCCGGACGCGGCCGTCGGCGGCGACCGCGTCGCCCTCTCGATCGACTTCTCGAACGCCGGGAACGAGGCCGCGACCTGGGTGTGGCTCAACGTCACCCTCGACCCTGCCTTCGGGTTCCTCGACGCGGACCGGCCCGCCAGCGTCACGGGCGGGAACGTGAGGTTCGTGCTCCCGGACGTCGCCGTCGGTGCGCACCGCGTCCTGGTGAACGTATCGGTCGCCGCGAACGTCGACGACGGGGAGGACCTCGCCGTCACCGCCACGGCCGACTACCGGGACGCCGTCCTCAACCCCTTGCCCTCGGCGGCGTTCGCGGCCGGGAGCGTTCGAACGAGCGAGCCACGGTTCACGCTCGGCGTCACACCGCCCCTCGCGACGGTCGAGGCGGGTGGCTCCTTCAACCTGACGGTCTCCCACGCGAACGCGGGGAGCGGGACGGCGGGCGACGCG
>JBQTHW010000041.1:0-3464 GCA_052389495.1 Methanobacteriota archaeon
TCGTCGCGGATCGGTTCCCCTTCTCCGCCGCCGCCTCGGCGAGCGCGAGGGCCTCCACGCCCAGGCGCATCGTCTCGAGCGGAACCTGCGTGGCGCGGCGGTACGCCTCCTGGATCCGCGCGACCCGATCGGACCGCTCGGAATCCGTGCCCCGCGGGCGCCGCATCGCCGCGAGAACGGCGTCGTACGCCCTCGCGTCCTCGTCGACGAGGGCCGTGAGGCGCGCTTGGACCGCCGCGGCGCGCACCTGCATGTCCCGGAGGTCCGCCTGGCGGTCCTCGTATCCCTTCTTGTCGAGCGCGAGGCGCGCGACCATCCTCGACAGGGCGACGGACAGGGCGGCGACGAGCGCGGACACGCTGCCCCCTCCCGGCGTCGGCGTCGGCGCCGCGACGGCGTCGAGGAACCGGCCGACCGTGTCGTCCGTCACTCCCACAGCCGCGCCTCCAGGATGTGCCCTCGGACCGGTTCCCTGAGACGGAAGTACGACCGGGCGCCGTCGAGGACCGCGTCGAGGGGCGCGAGGCCGACGATCTCGCTCTCGAGGACCTCGACGCCCTCCCTCGCCGCCTCCGCGCGGATCGCCTCGTACGCCTGCGCGAGCGACGTGACGCCGACGTCGAGCATGTTCATCGATACCTGCACGATCCCGCGTTCCCGAAGGGCGAACCCGTTCGCCCGGACCGCCGGCAGGCCGCCGTCCCGCTCCCGGATCTTCCGGGCGATCCGCCGCGCGACGTCCAGGTCGGACGACCGCAGGTTCACGTTCCACGCGACCAGGGCGGGCCTCGCACCGACGATGCACGCCCCCGCGGTCGGATGGAGGCGCGGCGGGCCGAAGTCCGGCGTCCGGTCTGGATCCCGTTCGATCGCCGTCCGAAGCCCCTCGTACTCCCCTCGCCGGACGTCGGGCAGGGCGCGGCGGTCGGGGCGGGTCGCCGCCCGCTCGTAGAGGTATACGGGCACGCCGAGCTCCTCGGCGATCCGCGTCCCGACGGCCCGCGCGAGGGCGACGCACTCGTCCATCGTGACGCCGGCGATCGGCACGAACGGGAGGACGTCGAGCGCCCCCACCCTCGGGTGCGCGCCCTTGTGGAGGTTCATGTCGATCCGCTCCACCGCCTCCGCGGCGCCCGCGAACGCCCCTTCCGCGACCGCGCGGCGGTCGCCGACGAACGTGATCACGGACCGATGGTGGTCCGCGTCCGTCTGCACGTCGAGGACGCGGACGCCATGCCCGGACGCGATCGCGGCGCGGAGCGCGTCGACGACCTCCGGACGACGTCCTTCGGAGAAGTTCGGCACGCACTCCACGATCTCGGGCATACGGACGGGGCGCGCGGATGCGCCCTTCGGCCTTAAAGGGTTTGGCCGTTCTCTCCCGAGGCGCGCGCTTCGGGTTCAGCTTTATGACCCACGAGGTCTTCCCGTCGAATCGGGGAGGCCTCTGGTCGACCCGTCTCCGTCCCAGGGCTCGGATTCGGGCCACGACGTCGCGCCGCCCTCCTTTGGCCCGCCCTCGATCCCGTACGTGCCGCCGCCCTCCCTCGAGCAGATGGTGCTCCGGACGCGCCTGCGGGTCCGGGAGCGCGAGCGCAAGGGCGGTCGCGTGGCGAACGTGGGCGGTCTCCTGTACCTCGTCGCGATGCCCCTCGCGGTCGCCGCGATCAAGGCGAACTTCGAGCGGTCACTCGAGAGTTCCGTCGACTGGCCCTTGTTCTTCACGCTCATCTCGGACGCCGGGCTCGTGCCCGTCATCGGGCTGATCCTCGGGGTCCAGATCCTCCTCCTCGTCGTGACGTACACGGCGACGTACTTCGCAAACCTCGACAAGTCCTGGGCGACGGGCGTCCTCATCGCGAGCGGCCTCTTCGCGATCGTCTTCCATGTCGTCTACGTGCCGTCCGTCGAGGGGGTCGCGGGCGTGTTCGGCGGATGCCTCGCGATCCTCGGCGGCGTGTTCGCGATCGGCCGCCCCTTGCCGGGGGAGCCGAGCCACCTATGAGGAAGCCTCGGCGCTCCCGGTCGTCGGTCCGCGCCCTCGTCCTCGCGGCGCTCGTCCTCCTGATCGTGGCGACCGCCCCGGCGATCCCGGCGCCGCCCGTGCCTCCGATGCGTGTTGACGGGAACGCGTTCGACGCGGCGGCCCTCCCGCTCGCCGCGGGAACGCGGGTCCATGCCACCTTCGACGGCGTGGATTACGGGAACGGTTCCGTCGTCCTCGACGGCGCGGGCGGCTTCTCCCTCCTCGTCGAGGGGAACTCCTGGCTCGGCGCAGCACCCGGGACGTCCGATACGCCGACGATCAAGGAGGGCCCCGACCCGGACGAGCTCCTCGTGTTCGCGGCGGGGGACTTCGCGACCTCCGCGGACGTGTTCGAGGAGGTCCTCGCGTGGCAATCCGGCGTCGTCGCCGCGCAGGACCTCCACCTCCCGCCCGGTCCAGCGTCCATCGTTCCCCTCAAGATCCAGGGCGTCGTGGCGCGCTCCGTCGTCGAGCCGAACCCGTACGTCCAGGTGTGCAACCCGACCTCGTCGGCGGTCGACCTCGGAGACTACGCCCTCGAGGTGAACCGCCCCGGGGTCGTCCGCGGTCCGAACGTCAGCCTGTCGGGGAGCCTCGCGCCGAACGACGTCGTGCAGGTCGACCTCGGCTCGGCCTCGTTCCTCACGGCGACGGGGGACGCCCTCAAGCTCGTCTACGACAACCCGGGCGGGCCCAACGCGCCCGCCTCCGGCGCGGACGTCGTCGTGGACCGCGTCGAGTTCAACGCGACGACGGGCGGGACGCTGACCTGGGAGCCTGGCAACACGATCCTCGGGGACGCGCCGGCGCCCCGCGCGGGCTTCATCCTCGAACGCGCGGCGACGTGCGTCGACACGGACGACCCGGGCGACTTCCGGCTCGCGCCGGAGCCCGGACTTCCGCCGAACGTGGCCCCGACCGTGACGATCATCGCGCCGACGGCGGGCGCCGTCGTGCGGGTCGCGGAGTCCCTCCCGATCGCGTGGACGATGGCCGACGAGACGTTCCCCGCCTCGGACCTGCTCGTCTGGGTGAACGCGACGGTCGGGGCGACGACCGCGTCGGTCGTGTCGGGCGCGATGGGGGCGACGTCGGCCGCGTGGATCGTCCCGGACGTCCCCGGGGACATCACGATCACGGTTGAGGTCGTCGATCCGTTCGGCGCGCGAGGCTCCGACAGCGTCGGGCCCCTGTCGACGCGTCCGCCCGACCCGCTCGGCGGGCTGTTCGCCGTCATCCTCGCGGCCCTCGTCGTCCTCGTGATCGTGGGCGTCCTACTCGTCGCGTACCGGTCCCGCCGCTCCAGGGCGCAGGCTCCGCCGAGGCCGCCTCCGCAGCCGCCCTCGAGCGCGCCCGCCGCCGGCCCGCCGACCGCGGGGCCGTCCCCGGCCGCGGCCGGAACGAAGCGTTGCCCGCGCTGCGGCACCGCGGTCCACGA
>JBQTHW010000042.1:0-3799 GCA_052389495.1 Methanobacteriota archaeon
CTTCCATGCGGGGATGCCGCCCTTCAGGTACCCGCGGAGGTCGTCGAACCCGATCCGCATGAGCTGGCGTGTGGCCTCCTCGAGGTCCTGCGGCCCGCGCGCGACGAGGACGAGCGGCGCGCCGTACGGAATGAGCCACCCGGCCCATGTGACGAGGGGCGCTTCGAGCGGGATCCCGTACGAGGTCGGGATGTGCTCCCGGAGGAACTCCTGCGCGTGGCGGACGTCGAGGACCGCGCCGACCTGCTTGTTCCACGCGTCGACCTCCTCCGGAGGCAGCGGTTTTGGTGAAGGCAGCCCTCGAAGGACCTTCGGGCCCCGGCGATTGATGGGACGCAACTCGCGGAAGTACGCCGGATACGAAGGCAAGCCATCGAGAGCCCGCCGCACGAAGTCGTCCTCGCCAGACGCGAGGACGAGCGGGTTCTGTTTTAGCTCCACGCCGATCGTGGTCGTGCGATCCGCGCTTGCGGGAGCGACACAGAACGAGCCCGCGCCGTGGGTCGGGTAGACGACGACCTCGTCCGGGAGGGCGAGGAGCTTGTCGTGGATCGTGCGGTACAGCTTCCTTGTGAGGCCGTCCGTGTTCTCACGGCCGAGGAGGTCCGTTCGCGCCGCACCGCCGACGATGAGCGAGCCACCGCTGAACAAGGCAAGCGGCTCCCGCCGCCCGGGGCCTTTCAAGAGGAAGGCGATATGCTCGGGCGTGTGCCCGGGCGTTGCGAGGACCTCGAGGGCGTAGCCTCCCAGATCCAATCGGTCCCCTTCCCGGAGCGGGCGGTGCGGGAACTCCGCGCGGGCCTCCGCGCTCGCGCCGACCTCCGCGTCCGCCTCCTCCGCGAGCTCCCGGCTCCCGCTCAGGAAATCGTTGTGGAGGTGCGTGTCCAACGCGTACGCGATGCGCACGCCGTAGCGGTCCGCGGCCTCCAGGTACGGGTCGACGTCTCGGAGCGGGTCGATGACGGCGCCGACCTTCCCCTTGCGCGACCCCACCAGGTGGGCCGCGTTCCCGAGGTCTTCGTCGACGAACTGCGCGACGAAAAGATCCGCCGACCCGCGCGGGGTCCTCGTCCGCCGCGGCGCGTCCTCGTGCGCCATGTGTCACTCCAGGTTCGCGAGGACGTTCTTCGTGCGCGTGTAGAAGAGGACCGCGTCCATGCCCTGCTCCTGACCGAGCCCGGATTCCTTCCAGCCGAGGAACGGGGTCTGAGGGAACGTGACCGGGTACTCGTTGATCGAGACCATCCCCGCCCTGAGCCGCCGGGCGAGGGTGTGCGCCCGCGCGATGTCTTGGGTCCACACGCCCGCCGAGAGCCCGTACGGGGTGTCGTTCGCGCGTTCGACCGCTTCGTCGACGGTCCCGAACGACCACGCCGCCAGGACCGGGCCGAAGATCTCGTCGCGGGCCACGCGGCTCTGGGGAGGCGGGTCCTCGAACAGGGTCGGCAACACGAAGTTCCCCGCCCTGAGGTCCTGCGCGTCGGGGGGCCGTCCACCCGCTAGGAGCTTCGAACCGTGCGCGATGCCATCCTCGATCGCGGAGACCACGTTCGTCGCGTGCTCCCTTGAAATGACAGGGCCCATCTGCACCCTGTCGTCGAGGCCCGGCCCGATCCGCAACGACGCGATCCGGTCCGCCAGGTTCGAGAGGAAGGAAGAGGCGATATCCTCATGCACGAGGAGCTTCGACCCGGCCCAGCACATCTGGCCTGCGTTCTGGTAGGCGCCCCACAGGGCTCCCTGGAGGGCCCGATCCATCTTCGCGTCCGGGAGTACGATCTGTGGGTTCTTCCCGCCCAGCTCCAGGGTCGTAGGCACGACGCGGTCCGCGACCATCCGGAGGAGCTGCTTCCCGGTCTCCGTCGAACCCGTGAACGTCACCGCATCGACGTCCGGGTGGGCCACCAAGGCTCCGCCGACCTCGCGCCCCGGACCCGTGACGACGTTGAGGACTCCGGGCGGGAACCCCGCGGCCGTGGCGAGCTCCGCGAGCGTCAGCGCGCTCAGCGGGGTGAGGGACGCGGGCTTGAGGACGACCGTGTTGCCCGCCGCGAGCGCGGGAGCGATCCCCCGCGACGCGAGGAGGAGCGGGTAGTTCCACGGTGCGATGTGGGCCGTGACCCCCAGAGGCTCCCGGAGGGTGTAGTCAAGCCGAGCGCCCGGGACGGGGATCGTCGCGCCCTGAATTTTATCTGCCATGCCACCATAATATTCGAACAGCTTGTAGACGTACGCGATGTCGCCCTTCGCTTCCCGGATCGGCTTGCCGACATTCGTCGACTCGAGCCTCGCGATCTCGTCGAAGCGGTCCCGTACCTGCTGGCCAAGAAGCCACAGGAGCCGTCCGCGCTTGCTCGGATCGAGCTCGCGCCACGCGGGATTCTCGAAGGCCGACCGCGCGGCGTCCACGGCAGCGCCGACGTCGTCTCGCGTCGCGGAGGCGACCTTCGCGACGGGGCGGTTCGTGGCGGGGTCGAGCACCTGCATGTTCGCGCCGGACGACGAGGGGACGACCCGGCCGCCGACGTGCAGTCCGTGCTCCCGCACCTCCATCGGCCGATGCGATACGCGCCGGCCGCTATAAGCGTGTGGCAGCGAGCGGAGTCCGCGTGTCTCGCGCGCCCGTCGAGTATCGTCGCAAGTCGTCCGGAGCCGCTCCACGCCCGCGAGATCACACGCTGCACATCGACATCCTGCACGACTCCGTCGTGCACCGCGCATCGAGGCCGGTCGAGGCCTCGGACCCGCCGATGGCCTCTTATGGCGGCTCCCGTTCGGGAGGATGCGAGGACGACATCGTGCCCGAGGTCCTCCGCGTGACGCGCGCACTCCCGTGGCGCGAGGCGGCGAAGGAGTCGTTCGGGCTGCGTCCGATGCTCCTCGCGCAGTTCCGGCACGAGGACTTCCGCGGCGCGCGGGTCCTCGACGTCGGCACGGGAGAAGGGCGGCTCGCGTTCGTCGCCGCGCACCTCGGGGCACGTGTGATCGGCGTGGACACCGACCGGTCGAAGCTTCAGCAGGCACGGTCCTACGCTGGCGTGAGGGACCTCCGGCGCGCGGAGTTCGTCTGGGGCGACGTGGAGAAGTCGTCGTACCACGAATTCTCGCCGGATCCGTTCGACTTCGTCATCAGCAACCTCTGCATGTCGCCGGAGATCGTGTTCCGCTCCGCGCGGGCCCTGCGGCCGGGGGGCAAGATGATCTTCTGCTGCCACCACGCGGACCACTGGAAGGAGACGAAGCGCGGGTCCCGGTGGTCCTTCTCGGAGGCGGCGATGGAGGACCTGCTCAAGGAGAACGGGTTCACGATCGAGTTCATCGGCGTCGACACGATCGTCGCGCAGTTCGATGCGATCCACGAGGTCGAACGCTACCTGCGCGACGCGACCGTGCGGAGGTGGGCCGAGGACGGTCGCTGGGAGGCGCTGTCCGACGGCTTCGCGAGCGGCCATCGAACGCTGACGTCGGCATACCTCGTCGTCAAGGCGCGACGACGGACGGAGGCGGCCTCCGCCGAGGACTAGCCCGCCTTGTGCGTCTCGACGACCCGCGCGCCGACGTACACGATGCCGACATCGAGCCAGTAGTCGAGGTCCGCGCCCATGTCGCGGATCGTCGCCTGGAGGCCCTCGGCGGTGACCTCCGCGACGGTCAGCGCGTTCGTCTGGAACCGGAAGCCCATCCGTTCGGGTACCGCTCGACCAGGCCGCCCACCCACCTCTCCGTGGCGTTGGCGTGCGTCGCCACGAGCTGCGCCCACACCCCGTCGTCCGTCGTCTCGACCGCGATCCGGTCGCCG
>JBQTHW010000043.1:0-7764 GCA_052389495.1 Methanobacteriota archaeon
GCCGCGCAGACGTACGGCGCTCGACCGGTCCAGACCTTCTCAGAGACCGCCAAACGCAGGTTTGCGCGCCTGCGGGTCACGGCTCTGTTTCTCGTCAACAAGGAGGCTCACTCCTTCACCGAACTCGCCACGATGTGCCAGCCCTTCGATGGGGTGATCGATGTCGAGCGCGCCGGCGAGGGAGATTCGGCGATCCTCAAGGTGGGCATCCTCGGCCTGGCCGCGAGCCACGAGCCTGCGCACCGGACCCTATCGATGTCGGAGCGGATGTCGCAAGGACCTGCAACGGACGCGCGCAAGAGCCAGCATCCAAGGTCGCCGAAACCGGTGGGGACGGCTCCGTGCCCCGTGTGCGAAGCCCGGACCAGCATGGATGCGACGAAGTGCCCCCGGTGCGGTCTTCATCTTGTCCATCGGTCCCCCCCGGCCGCCGAGCCGAATTCTCCACCCGAACCTCGAGCCGAGGAAACGGTCGCTGCGGAACCTCCGGTCGTCGCTTCCTCCCGATCGGCGCTGGGAGCCTCCCTCACCGGTCCCGCGTCACACGGGCCGGCAGAGGCGCTTCCCCCGCGAGGCCCGAGACAGGGCTTCACGAACGGTCTTGTCCGTGAGCGGACGCAGGGCCAAGCCGTGGGCCTGACGAACGGCCTGGGGAACCGGTCGAACGGCCTCACGAACGGGATCGGCCGAACGAATGGCCTGACGAACGGGACAGGTCGGACGAACGGCCTCCTGAAGGAGGTAGGTCGCACGAACGGCCTCGCGACACCCGGGACATCCGCCCGGAGCGGGGCTGTCGCATGGCGAAGTCGGCCCGCTCGCAAGATCGGCTGGAAGTGGTACCTGATCCCCCTCGCCGGGGCCGCCATCCTCTTGGTCCCTTTGATCTATGTCCCGGACTACGTCGGTCTGGCCCGGCCCATTGAGATCGATGGGCAGTTCGGCGACTGGCCGCCGTCGGCCCTGATCGGGCAAGCGCCTTCTCCCTCCGCGAATCCCGCGGTCGACATCCAGCGGTTCGGCGTGTTCGACAACGTTGATCGCCTCGCGTTCTACGTGGAGGTGCGGGGCCAGGCGTTTTCCGGAGGCGGGAGTCCTCCACAGTACGACACCCTCCGGGTGTTCGTGGACACGGACCGGGACCCCGTTACGGGCTATTCCGTCGCGGGCACGGGCGCGGACCGGCTCATCACGATCTCCGGATGGGGGAACCGCGTGAACGTGACGTCCCTCCAGGAATGGGACACGACGCGGGCGACCTCGGACTGGAACGGATGGGGCAGGACCTCCTCGTTCCCCGCCGGCGTCTCCGGATCGCGGGTCGAGTTCGAGGTCGAGTGGGATGCCCTCGTGACAAACCGGAGCGCCATCCACACGTACGCCCACTTCCAATCGTACGACTCTTCCACGGACGTGTCCGACTTCGTGGTCAGCACCTCCGGCGCCAGCCTCGTTGTTGGTGTGACGCCGATTCTTCCGGAGGTCCTTTCGGGACCGGATGTCCCCTTGCTCGATCTCAGCGTCGCGTCCTATGTCGCCAACGCGTCCTTCACGTCCGTCACCGTCACAATCGTCGGAACGGCGCAGATATCCGCAGTCTCAACGCTTCGCCTCGTCGACGGAGTCGGCGGCACGATTCAGACCGCGTCCCCGGCGTCCCGTGAGGTCACATTCCAGTTCCCGAGTCGCACGCTGCCCGCGGGTGGATCGGAGACCCTCCGCGTCCGGGCCGACATGTCAGGCTCGACGGGCGATACGCTCGGTCTGACGATCGTCGAGCCGCGACATCTCGTCGCGGACGGCGTGGTCACCCTGCGGCACCTCCCATCCGCCCGGACCGTGGGCTACGTGGGCTCCGTCCCCGCCGTGCCGCGAATCGACGGAGGCTTCGCAGAGTGGACGAACGTGTCCCTCGATCCGCTCGATGCCGGCCGGAGGCCCGAGGTCGACCTACGCGGCTACGACGTGCGTAGCGAACCGTTCGACGTCTACTTGTTCATCCAGGTGGAGGGTCGTGCCTTCCAGGGCCCCGTCGTCCCGCAGGGGAACGCGTTCGCGGTCCCGAACGCGGTCATCGCGGATTCGGACCGCGACACGGTTCCGGACAGCGTCGACCCCATGCCGTACGATTTCAACAACGATGGGATCGATGACGCGGCGACGAACTGGGACGTCGACAGGGACGGCGTGGCGGACTACCCTCAGGGTGCCGACGCGTTCCTCAATACGACGATTCCCGCGAGTTTCCCGGCGCCTTTTGCGAACCGTCCTGTGAGCCTCTTCATCGGTCCAAGCGTTCGGCCGCCCGTCGTCGGGGCGGACGTCGCCCGCGTCTTCATCGACTCGGACGGCAACGCGTCCACGGGGTTTCGAGTGAACGTGTTGGGCGCCGACTACCTCGCGGAAGTGCGAGGCCGCTCGGGCGCTCTCGCGTACCAGGTCGTCAGCGAATTCGTGGGTGCAAGTCCGTTGGGTTGGGCGTGGAACCCATTCCTCCCGCTCTTTGCGGCGACCGATTACGCGCGGATCGAAGCTTCCTTCCCGTCTGTTGGCCTGGGTATTGGAAACAACTCCATGGCATACGTCGAGGTCATGGACTGGGCGCTGAGCAAGGATGGATCGATCGACCCGGTCCTCCAGGTCGGCAGGACCGGCGGCGGATCCTGGGCGCCTTCGCTCAGCCCAGCCGTCGTGCGGACGATGGATCTCCCCGGGAACCAGAAGTGGTTCTTCACGAATTCGAACTCCGCGGAGACGGTCTGCACGACGAACAAGGATGCGGCCACGACGGCCGGGTCATCGGCCGCAGCCACGACGCTCGCCGCAGGCCAGTCGATCTGTTGGTACAGTCCCGACGCCCTGCCGGACACGTTCGCGGGGGTCTGGGAGGTGATCCTCGACCTCGCCATCGCATCCGACGGTACCCAGGCGTTCCTTCCCGGTGGGAACGGGGACGTGAACGCATGGAGTACCGTGAGTTGTGCGGAGGCGAGTGAGTACGTGTGCGTCGACGACGTCCCGAACGACGGCGATGGGACGTACATCGTTTCCGTCGACGGCGCGATCCTCGACTCGTTGTTCAACATCCCGGACTGGGGAGCTCCACCTTCGCCGCTGTCCGCGACCGTGACGGTAGAAGCCTCCTGCCGCAAGACGGGAGGCGCCGGCGTGGACGTCCGAATCATGCTCAAGAGCGGCGCGACCACGAGCGTTGGCCTCACGGCCCAGAACTGCGCGAACTCTGCCACGTACAGTGTGTGGAGTGAGACATGGAACACGGATCCCGCGGACGGCGGCCCATGGACATCGGCGGACATCAACGGCCTGCAGATCGGCGTCCGTGACAGCGACGCGACGACCCGGGAGGTCCGTGTGAGCCACGTGAGGGCAACCGTCACTTTCTCTCCGGTCTATTCGGTCGAAATCAACAAATGCGAGAATGGGCCGTGCACGACCACAACGAATCTGTATCCCGCTACGAATTTCAACGCGTTCGGGTCGGACGTCACGATTACGACCGGGACCATCCCGGCTCAAACGCTGGTGGGGCAGGAGCACATCCAATGGAAGATCGTCGTGGTCTCGGGCGGGACCGTGACGGTCCGATACAACGGCGCGTACCCCGGCACCGATGACTCCCGCGCGACCGTTTCAATCCCGGAGTTTCACGAGGTCGCCATCCCGCTGACTGGCACGCTCCTCATCGTTGCCGCACGTCGGTGGTACGGACGGCGGCGTCGGGACGACGCAGCGTGACCGGCGATCCAGCGGGATGTCCCCCGGCAGTAACAGCGCGTGTCACGGCCAAGCTCCGCTCCCTCAACGCCCTGACCCTTGCCGGGGGATTGTTGGACGCCGCGTTGTCCCCCGGTCACGTAACGCCCCGGACACGGGGCTGTCGCGGAGGGACCCATGCGGCATCCCTCCAGGCTTGCATCGCGCGTCACGCATCGGCGCGACCTTACGCTGGAGCAGGGAACCAATGTCCGCCGCAGGGATAAACGTTCCCTTGGGGCCGGCGGCATCTATTAGGGACGCAACCGCATCTCCACCCGGACCGGGGGCGGGACGATGGACGAACTGAGGAAGGCGATCGCCCTCTTGTTCCGTCGGAAGGGCCGCGTCGAGCTGAGCGAGAAGGAGTTCGTCCTGTCCGCGTCGATGGACCTGCGCTGGTTCCCGCCGAGGGAGGCGCAGCGTCTCCTGCAATCCGGGCTCGAGGCGAAGCTGCTCGCCTCCGAGGCGGGCGTCATCCGACCGACGTTCGACGTGGCGGCAGTCGACGTGCCCCGTGACTTCATGCCGGGGCTCTCCGTCCTCGACGCGGTCCCGGGTGGAGGCGACCTGTTCGTCCGGATCGTGGATGCCATCGCGAGTCGAATCGGCTCCGACCGCCGTTCGGTCATCTCGTCCGTCAACGCGGTCCAGGAGCGGATGGACGTCGAACTCGAGGTCGCGGCCTTGATCGCCGCACATCGCGCGGGCGTCGACGTCGGCCCGTTCCTGCAGGAGGTCGAGCGGCGGCTCGTGCCGCCGTAGCTACGGCGCGTCCTCGTCGAACTTGACGAGATCCCCGAGCGTGAACGTCGCAGGACCCGATTGACGCTTCACCGCGACGGGCTCGAGTTTCTCCTTCAGCTTTACGCCAAGTTCCCGCTCGAGCTTCCGGACCAGCGCGTCGCCGGGCGTCATCGTCCCCGACTCGAGCTTCCCGATCACGCTCACCTTCTCGTTGATTTTCGCGCCGAGGTCCGCCTGCTTCCACCCGCGCGCCTCGCGCGCGCGTCGTATCCGCGCCGGGAAGTCCTCCGCCAGCTCTTCGTCGCCCGTCTGCGTGTACACGTCGCGGGGCGTCAGACGCCGCTTGCGGGCCTCAAGCCGCTGCGCGATCACCGGAGGCATGGAGGTCCGTCGGACGATTGGGGTGGCGACCTCGTCGCCGAACCGCGCGCAGGTCGTGCAGACCGCGAGGACCGTACCTTCGATCGCGACGTCCTTCGTCCGGGGCACCTCCGCGCCGCACAATTCGCACAGCATGGAATCGACCCCGTAATGATTAAGTAGAGCGAGCCGGGTATATAGCCTCTACCGGAACGCCCGCGCTACGTCGATCCTATGGACGAGGAACAGATCCGGGAATTCTCGGAGAAGATGTCGGGGCGGATCGCGTCCCTCGAAGATCGGAACGACAAACTCCTCGAGGTCGCCCGGCGTGCGGAGGGCGACAAGCGGTACGTGGAGACGGAGCTGGTCCGCCTCCAGAAGGAGGTGCGCCGGCTCAAGCAGGAACTTGACCGACTCAAGACCCCGCCGCTGATCATCGGCAACGTCCGCGACGTCCTCGCGGACGGCCGCGTCGTCGTGAAGTCGTCGACGGGCCCGGACTTCATCGTGAACGCGGCGGAGTACGTCGCGAAGGAGAACCTCGTCGCCGGCGCCCGCGTGGCACTCAACAAGCAGACGCTCGCCGTGATGGGCGTCCTGCCCCCGTCCCTCGATCCGATCGTCACGGGCGCGGAGATCGTCGAGAAGCCCGAGGTCACGTACGAGGACGTCGGGGGGCTCGAGGCCGAGATGGTCGAGCTGCGGGAGGCGGTCGAGGACCCGCTCCTCAAGCCGGAGCTGTACCGCAAGGTCGGTATCGAGCCGCCGAAGGGCGTCCTCCTCGTCGGACCTCCGGGGACCGGCAAGACGCTCCTCGCGAAGGCCGTCGCGAATCGCACGCGCGCGACGTTCATCCGCTTCGTGGGCTCGGAGCTCGTGCAGAAGTACATCGGAGAGGGCGCACGCCTCGTGCGCGAGCTGTTCCAGCTCGCCCGGGAGAAGGCGCCGTCGATCGTGTTCATCGACGAGCTCGACTCCGTCGGCGCGAAGCGTCTCGAGGTCGCGACGTCCGGCGACCGAGAGGTCCAGCGGACCCTCATGCAGCTTCTCGCGGAGCTGGACGGATTCAACCCGCTCGGGAACGTCAAGATCATCGGCGCGACGAACCGGCCCGACATCCTCGACGACGCGCTCCTGCGCCCGGGCCGCTTCGATCGCATCATCGACATCCCCGTCCCGAGCCACGAGGCTCGCCTCGTAATCTTCCGGATCCACACGCGCCGCATGAACGTCTCGAAGGACGTCGATTACGAGCTGCTCGCGCAGCGCTGCGAGACGGCGACGGGCGCGGACATCAAGGCGATGACGACGGAGGCCGGCATGTTCGCGATCCGCGAGGACCGGGACCTCGTCACGATGACCGACTTCGAGAAGGCGGTGGACAAGGTCCTCGGAGAGAGCCTGACGCGCCACGAGGCGTCCGGCGCGATGTACGCGTGATTGGGTTACCTCCACCTCCGGCACGCGGCAAGGCTTAAGAGGTCAGCCGGCGTCGGTTCTACTCCCCACGACGAGGCCGCACTTGACCGGTTCCGAGCGTTGTCCAATCTGCCAGGTTCCCGTAAAACCGGTGAACCTTCTGAGGCACGTCCAGGACAACCATCCGAGGCACCCCGGGGCCGGGAGCGTCATCCAACGCCTCCAGGAAGAGTCACGGCGTGCCCCGAGACCGCGTCCCGCGGCGCGCTTGAGCCTGCCGAGGAAGTACATCGCAATCGCCGTCGCAGTGGTCGTGCTCGCGGCCGGGATCTACGTCCTCGCACCGTACCTCGCTTCGGGTTCGCGCGCAAGCCCGCACACGTGCCTGAGCCCCCCGGAGGTTATGCACATCCACCCTCGACTGTCGATCATCATTCCCTCGGGCCGCTCCCCCATCCCCTACAACATCGGGATCGAGGGGACCTGCACCAAGCTGCTACACACCCATGCCGATCCGAACCCCCCGCTGGGATACGTGCCCGAGCAGGACCCCGCGGTGATTCACGTCGAGTCCCACGTCCGTCAGGATTTCTATCTTTCGGACTTCTTCTCCGTGTGGGGTCAGGTTCTGTCACCCACACAGGTTCTCGGGTACGCAAACGATGGCACGAACGTCCTTACGATGTCGGTCGATGGTGTACAGAGCACGGCGTTCGGCGACCTCGTGCTGGCGGATGGGCAGAACATCGTGCTGAACTACGGACCCGCCTCGTGATGGGTCGGGTCCGCGTTTCAGCTCCGGACAACAAGCTTTATTGCGAGTCGAGATGTAGCCCGACCTCCCATGGCCCGCCGGCTCGCGAGGGACGACGCCGCCCTCAGCAACCTCGCGGTGCTCGCCCTCATCCTCGTTGCGGTCGCGATGATCTCGGCAGGCTGGTTCTACTTCTTCCTCCCGCGTCCGGTCGAGGAGCCCCTCCTCGCGCAGGACGGCGACCGCGTCGCGGTGAACTACATCGGCTACTTCCAGGACACGAACCTTGTCTTCGACACGAGCCTCGAGTCGATCGCGGAGGACAACGCGACGTGGCCGAAGGCGTTCTCGTTCTCGTTCCGAGGAACGTGGCAGACGTACGGGTTCCGCCTCGGCGACCCGACGGACGCGCAGCGCCCCGTCCGCGGCTTCGAGGACGGGATCCGGCGGATGGCGAAGGGGGAGACGCGCGTGATCCTCGTGCCGCCGGAGGAAGGGTACGGCGCGATGGACCCCACGAAGGTCGTGGTCCGCCCCGTCCTCGAGAGCGTTCCCGTGCGGCTCACGGTGAACGCGACGGAGTTCCAGGCCCTGTACGGGACGACGCCTGCCTCCGGGGCGCACGTGACGGACCCCTTCTGGGGTTGGGACGCGATCGTCGAGGTGGCCGGGTCCGTCGTCTCCGTCACGAACAGCCCCGAGATCGG
>JBQTHW010000044.1:0-12220 GCA_052389495.1 Methanobacteriota archaeon
CGACGGCCCTCGACGCGTACGTCAAGCCGCTCGTGTCCCGTTACATGGCGGACCTCGAGGCGCGTCTGGGCCGCGACCTCCGCGTGATGAAGTCGAGCGGAGGCGTGACGGACCACACGGCCCTGGGCCGTAGGCCCGTCGAGACGGTCCTGAGCGGTCCCGCCGGAGGCGTCGCGGCGGCGGCCGCGGTCGCGCGCGCGACGCGTCGACGGAACGTCGTCTCGTTCGACATGGGCGGGACGAGCGCGGACTTCTCCACGATCGTCGACGGCACGCCGTCCTGGACGACGGAGGCGTCGATCGACACGTTCCCGCTCGCGCTCCCCGTCGTCGACATCGAGTCCGTCGGCGCGGGGGGCGGGAGCATCGCGCCCCGGGACGCGGGCGGCGCCCTGCGCGTCGGTCCGGAGAGCGCGGGGGCGGACCCGGGTCCCGTCGCGTACGGCAAGGGGGCGTCCGAGGCGACGGTCACGGACGCGGACCTCGTCGCGGGTGCCCTGGGTCCCGGCCTGCTCGGAGGCCGCCTCCCGCTCCGTGCCGACCTCGCCCGGAAGGCGCTCGCGTCCCTCGCGGAGGAGCTCCGCATGCCCGTGGACGAGGCGGCCCTCGGCGTCCAGCGCGTCGTCCGCGCGACCATGGCGAAGGCGATGCGGATCGTCCTCGCGAGGCGGGGCCTCGACCCGCGCGGCTTCGCGCTCCTCGCGTTCGGGGGCGCGGGCCCCATGCACGCGGTGCCGCTCGCGCGGGAGATCGGCGTCCCGCGGGTCCTCGTCCCGTTCCTCCCGGGGGCGTTCTCGGCGTACGGCATCCTGATCTCCGACGAGCGGCTCGACTACGGTCGGAGCGTGGTGCGGCCCCTTGAGCGCGCCCGTGGCGCGATCGACCGGATCGTCCGCGAGTTCTCGGCCCGGGCGAGACGCGAGCTGCGCAACGCGGGGCGTGACCCCGGGCGTGCCGTCGTCGAGGCGAGCGCGGACCTCCGGTTCCGCGGACAGAGCTACGAGATCAACGTGCCGCTCCGCGGCGATCCGGCGGACGCGTTCCGGCGCGCGCACCGCCGTCGGTACGGGTACGCGTCGAAGGACGAGCCCGTCGAGGTCGTGACGGTCCGCCTCGTGGCGCGCATCCCGCGCAGGCCCGTCTTTCCGGAGCCGCCGCGCGACGTGCGGCCGCGGGCCGCGTCGAGGTCGGTGCTCTTCGAGGACGGCCGGCACGACACCCCGGTGTACGAGCGACCGACGTTGCCCGTCGACTTCGCGGGGGACGGCCCCGCGATCATCGCGGAGGACCACGCGACGACCGTCGTGCCCCCGGGCGCCTCCTTCCGCATCGACGGCCGCGGGATGATCGACATCGAGGTGGGCCCGTGAACCCCGTCGAGCTGGAGATCGCCCGCGCCGCCTTCGCGTTCATCCCGGAGGAGATGGGGGTCGCCCTGCGCCGCACGGCGTACTCGCCGAACATCAAGGAGCGCGCGGACGCGAGCTGCGCCCTCTTCGACGACGAAGGCCGGATGGTCGCCCAGGCGGAGCATATCCCCGTCCACCTCGGTTCGATGCCCGTCGCGATCGAGGTCCTGCGCGAGGAGTACGCCGGCACGCTGCGGGAGGCGGACCAGGTCATCCTGAACGACCCCTACCACGGCGGCACGCACCTGCCCGACATCACCCTGATCCGGCCCGTATTCGTTCGAGGCGGCCTCGTCGGGTACACGGCGAACCGCGCGCACCACGCGGACGTCGGCGGGATCGCGCCCGGATCGATGCCCGCGGGGGCGACGCGCCTCGACGAGGAAGGCGTCGTCCTCGAGCCGCAGAAGTTTCTCGATCGCGGGCGCGAGCGGAGGGAGGTGCTCGACCTCGTCCGGAAGACGATGCGGAACCCGACGGAACGGATCGGGGACCTCCGCGCGCAGGTCGCGGCGAACGAACTCGGCGCCCGACGGCTGCGCGAGCTCGCGGAGCGGCACGGGGTCACGCGGCTTCACGCGGACGCAGGGGAGCTGCTCGACTACAGCGAGCGACGCGTCCGGGCGGCGATCCAAGGCCTCCCTCGCGGCGCGTGGAAGGCGGAGGACTTCCTCGAGGGCGTCCACCCGGACGACCCCGAGCGCATCCGGATCGCGGCGGAGGTCACGGTCGGCGGCTCGGGGATCACGGTCGAGTTCGCCGGGTCGGCGCGGCAGGTGCACGGCAACCTCAACGCGCCGCCCGCCGTCACGACGAGCGCCGTGTACTACGCCCTACGGTGCCTCACGGACCCGGACGCGCCGGCGAACGGCGGGGCGTACCGGCCGATCCGCGTGCGGGCGGAGGACGGCACGGTCGTCCGGCCGCGGGCCCCCGCCGCCGTCGCCGCGGGGAACGTCGAGACGTCCCAACGGATCGTCGACGTCGTCTTCCTCGCCCTCGCGGAGCCCCTTGCGGACCTCGTTCCGGCGCAAAGCCAGGGGACGATGAACAACGTGACGATCGGCTCCGCGCGCGGGGGCGGCTGGTCGTACTACGAGACGGTCGCGGGCGGGGAGGGCGCCTTCCCCTACCGCGACGGGATGGACGGCGTGCACACGCACATGACGAACACGAGGAACACGCCCGTCGAAGCGCTCGAGCTCGCGTACCCGCTGCGGGTCGAGGAGTACCGGCTTCGCCCGTCCACAGGTGGCGCGGGCACGCATCGGGGCGGCGATGGCGTCCGGCGTGCGGTCCGGCTGCTCAAGGGGTCCGCCGTCGCATCCGTCATCTCGGAGCGCCGTGCCCTCGCCCCCGCAGGCCTGTCCGGCGGTGAGCCCGGCGGACGTGGACGGAACCGCCTCGTGCGCGGCGGAAAGGCGCGCAATCTGCCCGCGAAGGTCACGCTCGATCTGCGCGCGGGCGATGTCCTCGTGATCGAGAGCCCCGGCGGCGGAGGGTGGGGGCCCCCGCGTCGCCCGTGAACCGTACGCTGCGTGCACGACGCGCGTTGACGTGGACCGGACATCCTGTCGTCGTCGTGGAGGCGTGGTCGTTCCTCGCCGCGCTGATCGCGCTCGTCCTCCTCGGCGTGCTCGCCGGCGCGCTCACGGGCCTCACGCCCGGACTGCACGTGAACAACGTCGCCGCGGTGCTGGTCGCGGCGCAGGGCTCCGGGGCGAGTCTCCTCGCGTCGCTCGCGGGGCCGGTCGCCGACGACGGGGCCGTGGCGGTCCTCCTGTCCGCGTTCCTCCTGTCGACGGCGACAAGCCACGCGGTCTTCGACTTCGTCCCATCCGTGTTCTTCGGCGCGCCGTCCGAGGAGACGGCCCTGTCGATCCTGCCCGGCCACCGGCTCCTCCTGGAGGGTCGGGGCGCCCATGCCGTCGCCCTCGCGGCGCGGGGCGCCCTCCTCGGCGCGCTCGCGTCCCTCGTCGCGGTCATCCCGTTGAGGCTGGTCCTCGCGGACCCCGTCGACCTGGCGGACCGCTTCGCGCCGTACACGCCGGCTTTCATCGCATCGATCCTGGCGGCGCTCCTCCTGTCCGAGGCGCGGGGCCGCGCGGATCGGTGGCGGCGGGTCGCCTGGGCCGCCGGGACGCAGGCTCTCGCGGGGCTCCTCGGCCTCGCGGTCCTCCGCGGTCCCTCCGGCGTGGCGCCCGACGTCGCGCTGTTCCCGCTCTTCACGGGACTGTTCGGCTTTCCGACCCTCCTGATCGCCGCGCGGGCCGCGCCCTCGGCGATCCCTCCGCAGGTCCTCGAGCGGATCCGCCGCGCGACGCGGCTCGACGCGACCCAGGTGCTCCGGGGCACCGCCGCCGGCGCCGCGGTCTCGTGGCTCCCGGGCCTCAGCGGAGGCGCCGCGGCCTCCCTCGCCTCCGTCGGCGGGCGCCGATCGAACGCGGAGGCGTACATGGTCCTCCTCGGGGCCGTCTCGACATCGACCGCGATCCTGAGCGTCACGGTGCTCTTCGTGATCGGCCGGGCGCGGAGCGGGGTCGCCGCCGCCGTCCGGACGTTGCACGGCTCGGAAACCGGATGGGCGACGCCGACGTCGCTACCCGGCGCGGTGGTCGTCCTCCTGGCGGCGGCCGTCCTCGGCGCTGCGGTCGCCGCGCCTCTGGCCACGCGCCTCGCGCGGGGCATCGCCCGCCGGTGGTCCCGCGTGAACGCGACGCGCCTCGCGCAGGCGACGCTGGCCGGGCTCGTCGTCCTCCTCGCGGTGATCGCCGGCCCCGGGGGGGTCGTCGTCGCGGCCGTGACGGCGCTCGCGGGGCTCGTCCCCGTCCGGTCGGGGGTCCAGAGGGTCCACCTCATGGCCGCCCTCCTTGTACCCATCCTCGCGTCGAATTTGGCACATTAGTAGGAAAGACGTAAGAGGTAGAAGCCCCATGACAAGAAATGTCGAGGGGTCGCGGCATGCCTCGTCGTGGAGGGATGCCCGACTCCTCGGCCTCGCCGGCCGTCCTCAGTCCGCGTGGTCGTTCTCGCGCGTGCCGTACGGCGTCGAGTACTTGTGCGTCTCGCGGATTCGCGCGATGCCGTCGATCTCGCGGATGTACTCCGCGGCAGCCTTCGGGACGTCGGCCTGCCACGTGTCGCCCTCGAGCATACGGCGGCGCACCTCCGTGCCCGAGAGCCGCTCGCGGTCCACGAGGGGCGGCGACGACACCTTCACCCCGTGTTCCCGGAACAGGCGCACGACGAGGTCGCTGTTCGAGTACACGACGTCGAAGTGCGGCATGAGGGATCGGATGTGGCTCACCCACACGCTGTGCACGTGTGTATCGGGGATCGGGACGATGTGGTAGTTGTGGATCCCCTCCGCGTCGAGGACGCGCTTGATCATCTCGTACCGCTCGCCCGCCGTGAAGGGGTTCTCCCCCGTGTGACTGTACTGCGCGCTCCCGATTCCGACGATCAGTTCGTCGTGGGACCCGAGGATCCGCTTGACCATCGCCAGGTGGCCGTTGTGGAACGGCTGGAAGCGTCCGATGAACAGGGCCCGTCCGGCGCTCAACGAGGCGACCCCCGGGCTACTGGGGCACCACGCTCGGGCCCGGCCGGTCGGGCCGGACCTTCGGCACGAGCGCAGCAAGCTTGCTGATCAGGCCCGGCTTCTTCGGCCCGACGAGCGCGATCTCGAGCACCTCGCTCAGTGTGTCGACCGGGACGATGTCCACGTTCCCCTGGTACTTGTCCTCGAGCAGGACGTCCTTCAGGTTCGGGCGCGGGATGATGACCCGCTTGATCCCGGACTCCGCAGCGGCCTCGATCTTCGCCGTGACACCGCCGACGGGCAGCACCTGTCCGCGGACGCTCAGGGAGCCGGTCATCGCGACGCCTTGGTCGACGGGGACCTCCTCGAGCGCGCTGATCACCGCCGTGGCCACGGAGATCGACGCGCTGTCGCCTTCCGTCCCCTCGCGCGAGCCGACGAACTGGACGTGGATGTCGTGGTTCGAGATGTCCTCGCCCGTGTACTTCTTGATGAGCGCGGCGACGTTCTCGACGGCCTCCTTCGCGATCTCGCCAAGCCGCCCCGTCGCGATGATCCGGCCGCCCTGCTTCGTCTGCGCCGGCGTCACCTCGGCGGCGATGGGAAGGACGATGCCGGAGAACTCCGCGATCGAGTTGTCGCCGATCAGGACCGCGAGGCCGTTCACCATGCCGACGGAGGCACCTGTCACCTCGATCTGCTGGTACTCCTTGCCGCGCTCGATCATGCGGTCCGCGACCTGTTGCTCGAGGGACCGCGCGATCCGCTTCGCGTTGAGGACGTTCTTCGCGGACACCAAGGGGGCGCCTTCCTCCTGTGCGATGTCCCCCGCGACCCGGATGAGGCCGCCGAGCTCACGCAGACGCAGAGTGAGCTGACCCCGCCGGCCCGCGCGGCGCTGGGCTTCTCGGAGGATCTCGAGGACCGCGCTCCGGTCGAAGTGGGGGATCTTCTTGTCCTTCGAGACCTCCTGCGCGACGAACCGCACGAGCTTCATGCGGTTGTCCTCCGTGTCGGGCATCGTGCTCTTCATGTAGATCTCGTACCCGTACCCGCGGATCCGCGAGCGCAGGGCGGGGTGCATCCCCTGGACCGCGTCGAGGTTGCCCGCGGCGACGAGGATGAAGTCGCACGGGACCGCCTCCGTCTTGACCATCGCGCCGCTCGACCGCTCGCTCTGGCCGACGATCGAGAACTTCTTCTCCTGCATCGCGGTGAGGAGGCTCTGCTGGCTCTCCATGCGGAGCACGTTGATCTCGTCGACGAACAGGACGCCCTTGTGGGACTTGTGGATCGCGCCGGGCTCGACGCGCTCGTGCGCGGGCGTCTCGAGCCCGCCGCTCTGGAACGGGTCGTGCTTCACGTCCCCCAGGAGGGCCCCTGCGTGGCTGCCCGTCGCGTCGATGAACGGCGGCATGTCGTCCCCGGCGTGGCTCACGAGGAGCTTCGGCACCATCAGGTTCTCCTGCCGGTGCCCGGTGTAGCGGGTCGCGATGTAGATGATCGCCGCGACGAGGATCCCGAACAGAATCGTCGTCGAGTTGAACGGCGGGCCCGACTCGTTCGGATCCCACTTGTAGGACAGGATCACGGACAAGCCGATGATGAAGAAGATGATCGTCATCATCATGGAGGCCTTCTGCTCACGTCGCTGCATCGCCTCCGCCTTCTGCGCATTGACGATCTCGCGCCCCTTCCCCGCGGGCACGACGCGGATCTTCGGCTCGTTCGGGTCCTCCGCGTTGTGGTAGACGACGATGTCCTGCAGCTCGTCCTTGGGGAGCAGGTCCGTCATCGACCGCGCGAGCATGGACTTGCCCGTGCCCGGGTCTCCGATCAACATGACGTGCCGCTTCTGCTCGGAAGCCTTGCGGATGACCTCGACGGCGCGTTCCTGGCCGATGACCTGGTCCACGAGCCGTTCCGGGATCTTGACCTCCGCCGTGCTGCGGAAGTCGAGACGGTCGATCCACGCGTCGACCGTGGGCAGCTCAGCAAGTTCGCGCGGGGCCTCCGACATCGCGACCGATCCCGCTCTCCGTGCGCTGATTGTCGCAATACATCCCCGTAATACTTAAACGCTCCTACCTCAGGCTCGGGGATGAGAGAGCGGGAGGCGAACGGATGCGAAACGTGTCCCAAGCGCGTCGCGCCGCCCTCGACGCGGACGGATCACGCGACGACGCGGGCCTTCGACGCGATCAGCCGCGCGAGACCTGCGAACCCGGCCTCGACGTTCTCGCCGGTCTTCGCGGAGGTAAACAGGAAGGGCGCATGGTGGTGCTCCGCGAGCGCCTGCACGTCCTGCTCGGAGACCTGCCGCTGGTCCGCGAGGTCGATCTTGTTTGCGAGGAATTGGACGGGGATGCTTCCCGTGACCTTCGCGACCGCCGCGATCCAGTCGTTCAGGTCGTCGAGTGTCTCGCGCCGCGTGATGTCGCACACCGCGAGGACGCCTTGGGCGCCGTGGAAGTACGCTTCCTTGAGGAGCTCGCGGAACCCCCTCTCGCCCATGATGTCCCAGATCGTCATGTCGACGTCGATGCCCGCCCCACCGCCGTTCACGTGCATCTCCTTCTTGGAGACCTTCGCGCCCAGGGTCGAGATGTACCGGTCGTCGAACTGGTCGTGGACGAACCGCCGGATCAGGCACGTCTTCCCCACGGCGCCTTCGCCAACGAGGCAGATCTTGACCTTCATCCTCTGGGCATCCATCGGACCGCGGCCTCGACGCGTGTGTCGGCGCGAGGACGAGCCTTACATTATAAAGGAATTCCCACCCCGTTATCCCGAGGGATAATCGGGTTCCACGCCGACGTCGGGCTCAGCTCTCGCCCCGGTGTCCGATCGCGTCCGCGAGGATCTGGAACGCCTCGTTCACGCTCTGGCCCGTCTTCGCGGAGACCCAGAACGTCGGCGCGTCGTGGATGCTCCCCATCCGGGCGAGCTCGTCCTGCGTCACGACGAGCCGGCCCGTGAGGTCCGACTTGTTCCCGAGGAAGACGACGGGGACCTCCCCGACCTGCTTCCGGACCATCTGGACCCAGTTGTTCAGGTCGTAGAACGTCTCCTTGCGCGTGAGGTCGCACACGGCGAGGACTCCCTGCGCGCCCTCGAAGTACGCGTCGCGGAGGAGGGACCGGAACCCCTTCTCGCCCATGATGTCCCACACCATGAGGTCGAGGGTCGCGGCGGTGCCCTTCCACTGCACGCTGACCGTCTTCTTCGTGACCTTCGTCCCGACCGTCGCGACGTAGCGATCCTCGAAGTGGTCCTGGACGAACCGACGGATCAGCGACGTCTTGCCGACCGCCACGTCCCCGACGAGGCACACCTTCGCCTTGACGTGCTTAAGAGGCTGCACCGCGGCGGCCTGCATCAGCGTCCGCAAAGGGGGGCCCTCTTTATATTCCGTGCAGATGCGAGTATCGCACTTGATAATTCTTTCACTCTTCGATGACGACCTTGCGCGTGAAGCGCTCCTTCGCGATGCGCTCCGCGAGGGACTGGAACGCGAGCTCGACGTTCACGCCCGACTTCGCGGACGTGAAGTGGAACGGGCTGTCGTACGCGCGCGCGGCCTGGACCATCTCGTCCTCGCCGATCTGCTTCTCCGCCTCGAGGTCGATCTTGTTCGCGAGGAACTCGATCGGGATGCGTCCGGTGACGCTGTACACGCCTTCGATCCAGTCGTCCAGGTCGTCGAGCGTCCGCCGCCGGGTCACGTCGCACACGGCGAGAATGCCCTTGGCGCCGTAGAAGTAGGCCTCCTTGAGCAGTTCGCGGAAGCCCTTCTGGCCCATGATGTCCCAGATCGTCATGTCGACCCGGAGCTCGCCCGGGCCGTCGGGGTTCGGGACCGTCATCTCCTTCTTCGAGACCTTCGTCCCGAGGGTCTGGATGTACTTGTCGTCGAAGTCGTCGAGCACGAACCGGCGGATCAGGGACGTCTTCCCGACGGCGGCCTCGCCGACGAGACACACCTTCACCTTCATCCTCTTGACGTCCACGGATTGCCGCCCCGTAAGGCGGCCATAGCCTGGGAAGCTTTGATAAACGTTGTGGGGCCGTTCTCAGGGGCGATACACCTGGGACCACGGGGAGGCGATTCCTCCCGCGCCACGGCGTGTCCGATACTATCACGGAGGTTCGGGCTGCGGACGCCGGGAGGGGGCGCGGATGCAAACGGTCATGCGGCCGGACCGCCCTACGGGGTCGCGATGTGCGAAGAGTACGACGAGGAAGCGATGCAGGCGTTCTGGACGTATCTCGCGGAACGCGAACGCGCGAAGCGAGCCTCGCTGGACGAGGAGACGATCACGCCGATCGTCCTCGGTTCCCTGCCGACGTTGGAACCGACACGTGCGAAGCCTCGCCCCGTCGCCCGATGAATTCGAATCGCCGAACTGCCCTCGCCTCCATGCGGAGGTCGCGTCTCCTCCAAAGCGTTAAATAGACCTCATCCTTTGACAACGCCCGCTCGCGCGAACCACACGCTGCCGGGCAATCCCTCCGTGGAACCCGGAAATGCGGGCCCGAACCCGTTCTGGGCCTGCAGGGCGCGTGACGGTCGCGCGCTCCGCCCACCCGCCCCTTCGCACCGTGCGGAGAGGGCATCCTCCACGGAGGAGCGGCCATGCCCAAGGAGCACCGACCCCGCCACGGATCGATGGGCTTTTCGCCCCGCAAGAGGAGCGAGAGCCCCGTCCCGCATTTCTCGAGCTGGCCCGACCACGACGGATCGCCGAAGGTCCAGGGGTTCGCGGGCTACAAGGCCGGGATGACGCACGCGCTCGTCCTCGACTACCGCCCCACGTCGACGACGTCGGGCCAGGAGGTCCAGATCCCCGTCACGGTCGTCGAGGTGCCACCGATGAAGGTGGCCGCCGTCCGCGTGTACCGTCGGGCGCACGAGGGCCTCCAGTCGTTCGCGGAGGTGTGGTCCCCGAAGCTCGACAAGGAGCTCCGGAGGCTCATGCCGATCCCGAAGGACTACGACGCGGACGAGGCCTGGAAGAAGGTCACGCCGACCGAGGTCGACGAGGTCCGCCTCATCACGTACACGCAGCCCTCCCTCGTGACGGGCGTGCCGAAGAAGGTGCCCGAGCTGATGGAGAACCGCGTCGGGGGCGGGACGGTCGAGGAGCGACTCGCGTACGCGAAGGGCCTCCTGGGGAAGGAGCTCACGGTCACGGAGTTCTGCCGCGAAGGGGCGATGGTCGACGTCGCGGCGATCACGAAGGGGAAGGGGTGGCAGGGCCACCACACGCGCTGGGGCACGCGGCTGCTGAGCCACAAGAACTCGAAGCACCGCCGCAACATCGGGAGCCTCGGCAACTTCCAGCCCGGGTACGTGCGTCCGACGGTCCCCCAGGGCGGGCAGTTCGGCTACCACCAGCGCACGGAGTACAACAAACGGGTCCTGAAGATCGGGGAGAAGGGCGACGAGATCACGCCGAACGGGGGATTCCTCAACTACGGCGTCGTCCGGAACCCGTACATCCTCCTCCACGGGTCGATTCCGGGCCCGACGAAGCGGCTCATCCGTCTGCGCGACGCCGCGCGCGGCGGGTACGTCCGGCTGGAGAAGCCGCCCGAGCTCACGTACCTCTCGAAGGAATCGAAGCAGGGGGCCTGACCGTGCCGCGGGAGCGCGCCGAAGGGAAGGAAGGCGAGAAGGAGGCGGAGGAAGCCCCGAAGGCGACGCGGACCCGCGCGCGCCGCGGCAAGGCCGCGAAGGCGACGAAGGCCGCGAAGGAGGGGCGCAAGGAGCCCGAGGTCGAGCGGCTCGAGACGGGCCGTGTCCACGTGTACGCCCTCGACGGCACGGCCGTGAAGACGGTCGACCTGCCCGACGTGTTCCGCGCGGACGTGCGGGACGACCTGATCCGTCGCGCCGTGACGGCGTTCCAGGCGAACCGCCGCCAAGCGTACGGGCCGTCACCGGGGGCGGGCATGCGCCATTCCGTCCGCTGGTCCGGCAAGGGGCAAGGGGTGTCGCGCGTGCCGCGCATCCGCGGCACGATGATCGGCGCGCAGGCGCCCGGGACGGTCGGCGGGCGCAAGGCGCATCCGCCGCGGATCCACGCGGTCTGGTCCCGAAAGATTAACGAGCGGGAAAGGCGCCTCGCGCGCAACGCGGCGCTCGCCGCTCTCTCCGACACGGCCCGAGTCCACGGCCGGGGCCACCGCTTCAAGGAGGGTCTCAGCCTCCCCGTCGTCGTGCAGGACGAGATCGAGGCGTTCGCCCCCGAGGAGCGCGCGGCGAAGGCAGGGCTCGAGATGCTCGCGAAGCTGGGACTCCTCGCGGACGTCGAGCGAGCGAAGGAGGGACGCCACGTCCGCGCGGGCCGCGGGAAGATGCGCGGCCGACGCTACCGGACGCCGAGCAGCCTCCTCGTCGTCGTGAAGGAGCCGTCGAAGGTCCGACGCGCGTTCGGCAACCTGCCCGGCGTCGAGGTCGTCGGTCCGGCCGGACTCAACGCGGAAATCCTCGCCCCGGGAGGCCACGCGGGCCGTCTCACCGTGTTCAGCGAGGGCGCCCTCGAGGTGCTCAGGAGCTGGCATCCGTGAAGCCCCACGACATCCTCCTGCACCCCTATGTCACGGAGAAGACCCTCAACATGCTCCAGGGCACGCCGGCCCAGAACCTGAAGGACGGGAACCGGCTCGAGTTCCTCGTGCGGCGCGAGGCGACGAAGACGCAGGTCAAGAAGGCGTTCGAGGACCTGTTCCAGGTGAAGGTCACCCGCGTCAACACGTTCGTCCGGAAGGACGGGAAGCACGCGATCATCAAACTCGCGCCGGAATTCTCCGCGGAGGAGATCGGCATGCGGATCGGGGTGTTCTGATGGGGGCTCTGTCGCTTCACGCCATGCGAAGCCACTCCTCTCCGTTCGGCTCGATCCGCACGCCCTTCCCAACAGGGTCGGGTCGAAGAGGGATCTCACGTCGTCATGCCGGAGGGCACGGGGGTGGAACCGTACACCCCTTGCCCTCTTTCGAGGGCGGCATCGGGTTGCATCACGCGCTACCCATGGCCGATCCGGGTGCATCCCCGCGCTCCTCCGCGGCTCGTGATCGCGACGGTCGGTTCCGATCAGCTATGCCGAGGGCGGGGATATTCACTTCCGGGGGAGATGGCCAAATCAATTCGCAGGCGATTTTCCCAGGGGATATCTGGAGGTAGGGAGGTGGGCAAGAACCTGCGCACGCAGCGTCGTGGACGCGGCACGTCGCCGGTCTACCGCTCCCCGAGCCACCGCCACCC
>JBQTHW010000045.1:0-3712 GCA_052389495.1 Methanobacteriota archaeon
TGACGGGGCCGAACCCCATGCGATAGTCGATGTACTCGTTCCCGTCGACGTCCCAGATGTGCGAGCCCCGCGCCTTCGACACGAACAGGCTGCACGGCATGTTCGTCGGGCAGACGGCGCGCCACACGCGTGCGTTCGAACTCACGCCCGCAGGGAGGACAGACAAGGCCTCTTCGTACAATTCCAAGGAGCGGTCGAGTCGGATCGCGGTCATGGGCAAGACCCCGAGAGCCAACACCTCGGGCGACCTTAAAGGAACGCTCGAACGGCTCGAGATTCACCGGCCAGTAAGGACGAGCCGCCCGAGTTCCGTGAGTCGGATCGACAGCTTCCCGTACTCACGGCGGTCGACCGAAACGAGGCCGAGGTGCTCGAGGCCCTTCGAGTCCTTCCCGCCCCGGATGTGGTAGCTCAGAAGGCTCTTCTCGACCTTCGCCTTCTCCTCGAGGACGGCGAGGCTCTCGACGGAGCCGTCCGCGTCCCGCAAGGCCCGAAGGATCTTGAGCTTCGGCTCGCTGATCAAATCCGAGAAGGAGAACTTGAGCACGGGCAGATGGAATAAGCCGGACTCCGTCGCGCCGATCGCCTTGATGCCGTTCACGAAGGCCGCGGATAGGCCGGCGCAGGAGAGCATCTTCGAGCCGCTTGAGACGTTGAAGAAGACCTCGTCGTAGTGGAGCATCTCCTTCTGGAGGATCTCCGCGACGAGCTGCATCACTCGGACGACGGGGTCCCCGCGGACCGGGTACGTGTCCACGGGCACCTTGACGGCCGCGAGGCGCTGCTTGAGATCCCGCAGGACCCCGTCGACGTCGGGCGTGTACAAGAGCACGAGCTTCGACACGGGGAGTTCGCGCACGCCGACGAGGATCGGCTCGACGTCCTCGCCGACCGTCGCGATCTGCAGGACCCGCACGACCCGACCAAGTCCTCCGAGGAACATAACCCTTCCCTGGGCGTCCGCGTGCGCCGGAGGGACCGCGCCGGCCCGAAGGCACGCTCCAATAGCGCGATCCGCGCTCCAACCCATCGACACGGAAGTCCCGGACGTGCGCGGCTCCGGCACGGCGGCCTCACAACCCCCTGGACAGCAAGTTCGTCCAGTCGAACCACATCACATACGCCCCCGTCGCGACCACGACGGCGCCCGCCGCACGACGCACATGCGGACGTGACGACCGCAGGATTCGGAACGCGGCGCCGCGGGCCATGCTCGCGGAGAGGGTGACGAGCATGAACACCGTCGCGCTCCCGAGGGCGTAGACGAGGAACACCTGGAGGGACTCCCCCAGGCCGAAGGGCAGCGCCGCGGCGAGCACGGAGATGAACACGGGGAGGAAGCAACCGCTCGCGATGAGACCGTAGCCCGCGCCGAACAGGTAGAACGACCGGATGCTCCGGCCGCGGGGGGCGCGCAGACCCGGGAGGAAGGACAGGACGTTCCGTTTCAGGAGCATGAGGACTCCCAGGACGACGACGATCCCCGCGGCGACGAACGCGATCCGGGGCAGGAGGTCCGGCCAGCCTCGCAGTCCGACGTTGATCGCCAGGACGAGGATGACGCCCAGCGCGACGTAGACCGAGGCCACGCCCAGGGATGCGGTGCCACCCACCACGAGGCCTGAAGAAAGCTGCGACCGGAGAAACCCTCGACCGGCGCGGTCGAGACTCCGCATCCCGTCCGAGGCGACGAAGGCCCCGAGGCCAAGGACGGTACCGCCCACGAGGAAGAGCGAGGCGGTTGGAACACTCCACTCCCCGAAGCTGAGGACCCAGACGGCCAGGGCGACGACGAGGAGCCCGAATCCGACGACGAGTCCGAGGAGGCCCAAGGTGAGCCTACGCGGGAAGCCCAGAGGAGGTTGCTCGGCGCCGGGACGCCCGCTTTCGTTGGGCCGGCTGAGATAGTACGAGACGTAGGTCGGGAGAAGGGCGGCGGCGCAGGGCGAAAACGCCGTGGCGACCCCCGCGGAAAAGGCCGCCGCCAACACGACCTCGTGGGCCATGACCGCCTCACAGCAGCGGCTCGATCGCGCTCGAGAGAGCCGACACGGTGCTCGTCCCACCCAGGTTCCGGTAGGCAACGACGCCCGCAGCATCGATTACGTAGATCGTGGGAAGAGATGTCGCCTGAAACCGGATCGCGAGCCCGGAGTTGTCGAGCGCAATCGGCCAGGTCCCGCCGTTCGTCGAGAGGAACCCCCGGGCCTCCCCCGGATCCTCGGTTCCCAGGGAGCCGCCGATGTCGATGGAAATCATCACGAGGCCCTGGCCCGAGTATCGGGAGTACGTCTCCACGAGGTGCGGCATCTCGACGACGCAGGCGGGGCAGTTCGACCCCATGAAGTCGAGGACGACCGGGTGGCCTCGCTGGTCGGAGAGCCGGAAGGCCCGGCCGTCGATGTCCACGAGCGCAAAGTCGGGCGCGAGCTGCCCCACGCGGACGCCGGATCCTCCGGTCGGGTTCAGCAGGGACACGTTCGCCAGATAGAAGAGGCCGACGAAGACGAGCAGGATGAGGGCGATCCCGATGGCGAGCCGCCGGGTCTGCCTCTGCCGTTCCTGCCGCTGGACGTGCTCCTCGTGCCTCTTCCGTGCTTCGTTCGAGCGTTTCCGATGGGCCATCTAGCGCCTCCCGTTCACGCGTGAACGGACCTTCCGAGCCGTTCCCCGCGAGCGTCGCGACCTCCGCACGCGTCGCGCCAACACGACGGCCGCCACGAAGGCCCCCGCCGCCACTCCCGCCACGAGACCGAGCGTCGAGACCGGGAGGGTCGGTCGCGAGGGCAGCTCATCGACGCCATAGACCGACGTCGCAGGGAAGAAGTCAAACCAGGCGAACCAGAAGGCGGTCACCGCAGGGATCTCGACCAGCGGGCCGGAGGATCCCATCCCGGTGAGGCGGTCGTACGTGTTCCCGGCCTCGTCGACGGCCGCGGCGTCGCCCGAGGCCACGAAGGTGCGGTTCCCCCGCTCCCACGCCTTCAGGACGCCGTCCGCGTGCGTCACGAGGAGCGGGATCCCGCCGAGGACATCGTTCACGACGGGCCGATCCCTGAGGACGGAAAGGGGATACGCGCGGGCGTCTCCGCCGAGGGCGACCCCCAGGACGAGTTCCTTGGGATGGAGCCGGTCATACGGCGCGACGTTCGTCTGGGGGAAGTACACGGATTCGGATCCGGCGTAGCCCGCGTACGGGTCGGCGTTGTAGTTCCGCAGGAAGTTCCCCGCCTCGTCCCGCGGCCGATCGAGGAGCCGCGTCGTCGGATGGTCGGCTCTCCAATCGGCCCACGGCATCGTCGAGCTCGAGTACGTTCCGATTCGGGTGCCGTGGTGCTCCCCTAAAATCGATTCCCCGAGGAGCTGCGCCCAATGGCTCTCCGTCTGGTGATCGTACATCCCGAGGTCATTCCGGTACAGTTTCCCGCTCACACCGAATGTGAGGGAGGACGACCCCACGGTGCGATCGAAGACGATCGCCGTGCCGCAAAGGGGGCAGAAAGTCACCGCGACGGCGTTCCCGCCGACCACGTCGTTGACAATCTCGTGCCAGTTCAGGATCGCGATGGGATACGCACGGGCATCGCCGTCGATCTCCAACCCAATCACGCGCCAGCCATCTGAGAGCCACGACGGGTTGTCGGCGTCGAACGACGGCGCGAGGATGGCGGGGATCGCGTCCTTCGGCAGGACGTCGATGAGTTCCCCCCGA
>JBQTHW010000046.1:0-1505 GCA_052389495.1 Methanobacteriota archaeon
CGTCAGGGCCATCGCCAGTGCGGCCATCGTCGGCTCGGCGGATGTCGGCTCGAAGATACTCTCACGGCCTTGTTGCCGAGCCTTCCGCTCCATAGGGAGGGGGCCTATTTGAGTCTTTCGACACGACCGTTGCCTCGCCGCGAGCGGCCGCGAATCGACGCGTCAGGAACAGTAGGAGTACCACCGGGGATCGGGCATGCCGCCGATCAGGACACCGTCTCGCACCTGGAGCGGGACGACAGGGAGGGCGCGTTGCGTCGGACCGTGGACGTGCTGCGCTCCGACGTACCGCGCGCCCGACTTCGGATGGACGTCCCAGACGAGCCGCATCGGCTCGTACTGAGAGCCGTGCCACACGCAGTAGATCGGATCGAGGCGGTAGATTTCGTACGTCGGCGCGGGCACGACGTACTTGTGTTCGGGGGGCGGGCTCTCGATCGTCTGCCACGCCGGAGGCCCGCAAAGGTGCGTGCACAGGTCGTGAAAGGCGACGATCCGCACGTCTCGAGAGGGGTCGTCGTAGTACAGACGGAACCCTTCAGGCAGCACGACGTCCGAGGGCGCGCGGAAGACGGCATCATCCCGCTTGACGCGAATCACGAGGACCTTGTAGCCCGTGCCGGGGAGCCACCGGCCCTCCCGGAAAAGGCCTCGCCACGTCCCCGTGGCCCCTCGCCACTCCTCGAATTCGGAAACGCGCATCCGCTGACCCGCGAGCCGGTCCCACCACTGGGATGTCGGAAAGCGCGTGTAGTGGATCTCCTCGCGGATCTGACCGGTCTGACGGATCGGCGGCGGAAGCAGCTGGCCCGCAACGGACGTCCCGAGGGCGCTCACCGCCGCGAGGGCGGCCGTGGCGACTCCGGCCCGAATCCACTGACGGCGGGTGAGAACGGGAACCTCTTCCCGCTCCTCCCAGTCGGACGCCATCGTGAGGCCTCCGTCGATTCGTAGGCACGGGCCGCCAAGAATCTTTGGAATTTTCACGGAGCGAGGGTCCGACCGCCGACGAAGCCCCACAGCATCAGGAGCACGCCGAGTCCCTGCGCGAGGGACAGGATGAGGATGAGGGACCACACCTTCCCGACCGAGGGGCGCCGGATGAACACCGCATAGAAGACGACCGCCAGCCCGAGGAACGGCCACAACGGCCCCATCGCGTCGTACGCCGCCGGCTCGAACGGGAACCACCGCTGGCTCCAGCCGACGGCGAGGAGGGCGACGGACGCGACCTCGAGGACGAACCCGACGGCAAGGGCCCGACCCACGCCGAGGCGGACGGCGAGGGTGCGGATCCCGAACGCCTTGTCCGCCGCGTAGTCCGATGCGGTCGTCGGCGCGTACAAGGCCCCGAGGAACAGGGCGAGCGTCGCCACGAACCAGAGAGGCGCCTCCTCGATCGGCCGCAGGAGGGACCAGCCGGCGAGGGGGCACACGACCCCGAAGCCGACCGTGTTCGTGAGGAGGTCGGCGCCCGCGATGCCCTTCCACCGGATGCGCGGGTG
>JBQTHW010000047.1:0-5906 GCA_052389495.1 Methanobacteriota archaeon
GCCAGGCGCAGGGGACGAACTACGGCGCGAGCGCCTCGCTCCTTGTGGACGGCCGGGGCCCCGACCGGTATCGCACCCTCGTCCGGTTCGACCTGTCCGCGATCCCCGCCGGGGCCGTGATCGACGACGCGACCCTGAGCCTTTACATGGCCTCCGGCATCGGCAACCCCTTCACGGCGACGGTCCACGAGGTGACGGCGTCGTGGGACGAGGCGCAGACCACGTGGGACGACCGGCTCGTCGGCACGCTGTGGGCGTCCGCGGGCGGCGACTACGACCCGCACGTGATCGCGCAGGTGGTGCTCGACAACACCGCGGGGTGGAAGACGGCGAACGTCACGCAGCTCGTCGACCTTTGGTACCGAGGGCGGTTCGCGAACAACGGCCTCATCGTCGTCGCACCGAACGCCGGCGCGCAGTCCGACAAGACGTTCCATTCGTCGGAGTACGTCGCGGACCCGACCCTTCGGCCCAAGCTCGACGTCCGGTACCGGGTCCTCGGGGCGACGGGAGAGTACGTGTCGAAGATCGGCGGCCCCGCGACGAGCGCGAACTGGCAGACGATCTCGTGGAACGCGACCTCGCAATCGTTCGTCTCCGACGAGTTCGCGGGGCCGGGTCTCGACCCGAAGTGGACGTGGACGAACGTTCCGCCGACCTGGGACGTCGGCGTGACGGTGCCCGGCCACCTCCACGTCGTCTCGGGCACCGGCGTCGATCTGGATGGTGCGACGTTCACCGGCCATGTCCTCGCGGACGGCATCGTCGGCGACTTCACCGCGACCCTCAAACTCACGAGCAGTCCGACCGTGAACGGACAGAAGGCGGGCCTGCTCGTCCTACTGAACGAGCGGGACTGGTACGCGGTCCAGAAGACGTACGTCGGCGCGACGACGTCCGTGAACTGGCAGGCAAAGGCCACCGCGGACGCCCTGTCCACGATCCGCGCGAACGTCGTGAGCGGGAACCCGAACCCCGCGTGGCTGCGGATCTCCCGCGTCGGGAACGCCCTCGTCTCGTGGACGAGCACGGACGGTGCCGCATGGACGCCCCTCGACGCCTACACACCAGCCTTCGAGTATCCGCTCGGACTGCGCCTCGCGGTCTTCGCGGCGGACGGCCTCTCAGGTGTCGCGCACTCCGCGGACGTCGACTACCTGCGCGTGACGGCCGGGTCCGACGCGACGGTGAGCGTCTCGACGCGGATCGGAAACACGAACCCCGTGGACGCCACATGGTCCGCATGGTCCGCTCCCTACCCGACGCCCGCGGGATCCGCGATGGCCGGGATCTCGAGCTACGTCGAGTTCCGCTTCTCGTTCGCGGTGATGTACCCGGACCACACGCCCGTCGTCGGGGACGTGAACGTCTCCTGGTCCCGCTACCTGGCCTCGGGGACCGTCGAGACCGCGGACCTCCTACCGGGGGACCTCTCCGAGTGGAGCGACTTCGCCGTCGTCCACGCGCTCAACGGCCAGACGATCACGTACATGTACTCGACGGACTCCGGCGGAATCTGGACGCCCGTCACGCCGCCCGCGTCCTTGCAGAGCGTGAGCACGGCGTCGGGCCGCATCCGGTTCCGGGCCGCGTTCTCGACGTCGAACACCCTCGTCTCGCCGACGCTCAGCGAGATGCGCCTGACGTACAAGCACCGGTTGGACCACTTCTACGTCGTCGCGTCCGCGAGCGCCACGGCGGGTGCGCCCTTCTCCGTCACGGTGTCGGCCAAGGACGCGGCGAACGCGACGATGACGGGCTGGACGGGCACCGTGACCCTGGCGGCCCGCCTCCTCGACGGCATCGCGCCCGGCGGCGGCACGCTCGGGACGACGAGCCTCTCGATCAGCGCGGGCGGCTCCGCCACCCTGGCCACGGAGACGTACACGAAGGCGGAGCCGATCCGGATCCGCGCGTCCGCCGGGGCCGCGACAGGGCTGAGCGGCGCCATCGACGTCGGCCCGGGTCCCGTCGACCGGATCGACGTCACACCGGACAACATCACGCTGCTCTTCCTCGACGTCCTCGTGTTCTCTGGACAAGGCTTCGACGCGTACGACAACCCGATCCCGGGGCTCCCGTTCACGTGGGCCCAGACGGGCGGCATCGGGAGCCTCAACACGACGACCGGGGCATCCATCACGTTCACGGCGGGGGCTGCGGCGGCGAACGGGACGCTCGAGGCGTCCTCCGGCGTGGTCGTCGGCGTGGCGCAGGTGCGTGTCGTCTCCGGGACGCGACCGTGGATCGCGATCGCGACGCCGGGCCCGGCAGCCCACGTGCGAGGCCTCGTGCCCATCACGTACACGAACAGCTCGGACTCCGTGTCCGTACGGTTCGAATACGACGACGGGTCCGGATGGACGCTCATCGGCACGACCGCGATCCTGAACGGCACGTACGTGTGGGACACGACGGGTGTGGACTTCGCCGGCGGCGCGCTCCGGGGAATCGTGGAGAACAACAAGACCGTCACGAACACGACCGTCGTCGCGCCCCTCGACGTCGACAACACCCCGCCGACCCTGGCGATTGGCGGCGTGACGGACGACCAAGCCGCGAGCGGCACCCTGACGATCGCCTACACGGCCTCCGCGGACACGGTCCGCGTGGACTTCACGTATTTCGACGGCTCGTGGAACGTCCTCGGGACCGACCTGACGGTCGACGGGACGCACGTGTGGACGCCCGGAGCGCCCGTCAACGGGGTGACGCTGCGCGGCGTCGCGACGGACGAGGTCGGACTCGTCGGATCGGGCGAGCGGCAGGGCGTCGGGAACCGGACCGTCGGCGCGAATCCCCCGAGCATCCAGGCAGTCCCCGAGATCCGCGTGCGAATCGGCGTGGCGTACACGCTGAACCTGACGTTCTACCTGGACGACGCGGACACGCCGTTCGCATCCCTCGCGCCGTCCGTCTCGGACCCTGCGAACGTGACGGCGAACGCCGGCGCGTACCCGAACCTCCGGATCCGGTACGCAAGCGCGGGGACGTACCTCGTGACCCTGTGGGTCTCCGACGGGACGGACACGGCGTGGACGGTTGTCCGGATCGTCGCCGCGGCGGGCGACCCGCCCACCCTCACCGCTCCGCTTCCCTCGATCGTCTTCGACGAGGACATCCCTGCCCTCGACGCGCTCGGCGCGCCACTCACGTCGTTCTTCGCGGACGGCGACGGCGAGCCCCTCGTGTTCACGGTCCTCGACGCGTTCTACCTGGCCCACCTCGTCCGACCGAACGCGAGCCTCGACCTGACGGCCCCCGCGGACTGGTACGGCACCGAGCGGCTCCGCGTGCGAGCGGCGGACCCCACGGGGGCGTTCGCCGAGGCCGCCCTGTGGGTCACCGTCCTCCCGATCAACGACGCTCCGACGATCGCCTCGATCCCCGAGCTCGCCTACGACGCGGGGACGGAGTACCTCCTCGACTTGGGGGACTACGTGGCGGACGTCGACACGAACCTGTCCGCCCTCCAGGTGACGACGGACAGTCCGTACGTCGTGCTGGACGGTCTCGTCCTGCACCTCCGCTTCCCGGCCGACTGGACCTCGGCCGAGTTCACGATTACGGTCTTCGACGGCGCGGCCGCGAGCACCCAGAGCGTCCGGGCGAGCTTCCTCCCGATGTGGTGGAACCCGCTCATGTACGCCCTGCCTCCCGCCGGCGCCGGCGTGGTGGTCGCGATGGTCGTGAAACGGGCGCGCTGGAGGCCCGCCAAGGCCTTCCTTGTGGACGAGTACGGCCAACTGATCAGGGAATTCACCCTGGACTCGGCGTGCGGGATCACGTACGAGGAGGTCGTCAACGCGGGCGCCCTCGATGCCCAGGAGAAGGCAATCCGCGTCTCGCGGTACCATGCGCAGACCGTGGCGGGCGATGCGCTCGCGGTCGTCCTCCTCGCCTACGGCCCCGTGACGCTCGAACACGTCGAGTTCGCGCGCGAGATGCTCGTCAACATCCAGGACAAGTTCGACGATCGCGTGAAGGGGCGGCTGGACGAGGCCCGGGCCGCCGAGACGGAGGCCGCCGCGTCATCGCACGCGCTCGAATCGGACCGAGCCGCGTTCGAGGCGCAGTCGAAGGCCTTCGCAGGCGTGATGGACGCGATCACGACGGCGCAGACGAAGATCGCGGCGGAGACACGGGAACTCCGAGGGAAGCTGCTCGATCTCGAACGTCGGGAGGGCGAGCTCCGGGGGGACCGGGACCGCGTGGACCGGCTCTCACGGGAGCTCGGGACCCTGCAGGAATCCCTCGGGACGCGCGAGCGAGAGCTCGCGGAGACCCTCGCGGACGCGACCGCACGCGCGAAGGCCGTGAAGACCCGCGAGGATCGAATCGCGCCGCAGGAAGCGAGCCTCGCGAAGCGGCTCCAGGCCGCGGAGGAGATGGACGGGACCTTGGCCGCGCGCGCGGAGTCCCTCGCGGAGAAGACGTTGGAGATGGAGACCCGCACGAAGGTCGTAGACGCCACGGAGGTGCGCGTCCGGGAGACGAAAGAGGCCCTCGAGGCCCAGGCCAAGGAGCTCGAAGAGCTGCGCGGTTCCCTCGACGGCCGTTCCACGCAGATCGAGGCCCGGGACGCGGAGATCGTCGCACGGACGGCGACCCTGAAGGAGCTCGAGGAGCGGTGGGGTCCGGTCGAGTCGGAGCTCGCGAAGCGCGAGGTCGCCGTCGTCGGGCGCGAGGAGGCCGCTCGGGAGGCGGCGGAGGTCGCGTCGGCGAAGACGCTCTCAGCGGACGCCGCGACGAAGGCGGCGAAGGATCTCGAGGCGGGAGTCCTCGAGGAACGTAGCGGGTTCGAAGCGCGGGCGAAGGACCTCACGGACCGCGTCGCGAAGCTCGACCTCCGGGAGGCCGAGGTCGGACGGCTCGAGGGCGTGGTCGCGGGACGCGTCTCGGAGGTCAAGATTCGGGAGGATCGCCTCGCCCCCTTCGAGAAGGAACTCGGCGTGCGCGAGAAGCAGGTCGCGGAGCGCGAGGCGAAGGCGAACGGGGTGGAGGCGGTGCTCGCCGAGCAGACCCGGGAGGTCGAGCGGCGGACGAAGGCGCTCAACGAATTCACCGCGAAGCTCGCGGACGACCGCGAGCGGGTCGAAGCCTCACTGGTCGACCTGAACGGCCATCGCGCGGAACTGGATGGCCGTGCGGAGGCGATGCGACGGCGGGGTGTCGATCTCGAGCAGCGCGTGTCGGACGTGACCGCGCGCGAAGGGGCGCTCGGTTCGCGGGAGGCGGACCTCGTCCAGCGGGAGCAGGCGCTCGCTCGTCAGGCCGCGGACCTGACGGCGGAGGCGGAGGCGCTCGCCGCGAGGACGGCCGCGGTCCACGACCGGGAGCAGGCCGCTAACGGCCGGGAGACGGTCCTTGGGGCGCGGCAGAGGGCGCTCGAGACCGGCGTCCAGGAACTCGACACGCGACGCGCTCAGATCGAGGCCCGGGTCGAGGAGCTCGTCCGGCGCGAGGGAACCTCCGCCGCCCGCGAGCGGGAGCTGGCCGAGAAGGTGGCGCAGCTCGAGGACCGCGAGGTGTGGCTCTCGAAGGGCGAGGCGGGCCTCGGCGAGAAGGCCCAGGCGATCCAGCAGCAGGCCGCGCGGGCCGATGAACGGGAGAAGGTGCTCGCCGAACGCATGAAGAAGGTCGAGTTCCTCGAATCCGCCACGGCCCAGGAGAAGGTCACCCTCGTGAGGGACCAGAAGTCGTTCGAAGCGGTCCGCACGGACTTCGAGACGCGCAGCGCCGGATTCGCGACGGAGATGCAGCGGCGCACGCAGGACATCGACGAACGGACGAGGGCCCTCCAGGAGGACCTGCGCCGCTTCGCTTCGGAACGCGAAACGTTCGAGGCGGAACGGTCCGAGAAGACGCACTGGATCGCCTCGAAGGAGATCGAGCTCGAGGCCCGG
>JBQTHW010000048.1:0-5307 GCA_052389495.1 Methanobacteriota archaeon
TCTTAATACATTGTAGTCCTTCGTATTGTCACATGCCCGTGACGACCTTGCGCCTGTCCGACGACGAATTGCGCCGGATCGACCGCATCGCGAAGCGACAAGGCGTCGACCGGTCCGTCCTCCTCCGCCAGGCTATTGCGGGGGGTCTGCGGGAGATCCTCATGTCCGACGCCATCGCCCGCTATCAGCGGGGCGAGCTTAGCGCCTGGCGCGCCGCGTCCGACGGAGGCATCGGCCTCTGGGACTTCCTCGACGAGTTGCAGAAGCGTGGCGTGCCCTTCCGGACGGACGAGCGCCACCTGGAAGGTCTCATCGAGGAACTCGGATGAAGGCGGTGGTCGACGCATCGCCCCTCATCTACCTCATCAAGATCGACCGGCTCGACGTCCTGGACCAATACGCGGAGGTCCTCATCCCTCCCGAGGTCCTCTCGGAGATTGAGCGCGGCGTCGCGGCGGGACACACCGAAGCACTCGTGGTCCGGCGGCTCGTTGACGCGGGACACGCCCGCGTACGCAAGGCCGGTCGGCCCCGAACGGAATGGAACCTCGATCCGGGGGAAGCCGCCGTCCTCGCGCTCGCCCTCCGCGCCAAGGTCGACGAGGTCGTGATCGACGATCGGGCGGCCATCGGGGTCGCGAAGTACCTGGGACTCCGGCCGGTCAGCGTCCCGTTCCTATTGCTACGCGAACGCAGAGCGGGTCGTCTCTCCCAGGAGGGTTTCGAGACGGCCCTGCGGCACCTCTTGAGCTCCGGCTACTACCTCTCGCCGGACCTGCACAACCGGCTCCTGGCGTCCGGTCGGGGCTGACAGGTCTTGGCATCCACCCGCAATCCGCTCCGAACCGCGTGGTCGTCCCCCTACGGGGAGTGCACGCGTCGCCGAGCCCTCCGGGCTTCTCTCGAAACCTTCTAGTGACCGGCGTCGTTGTCTGCCCGGGGGAACGGCGTGAAGTACAACATCACCGGGGACAACCTGCAGTTCGTCCACCTCGAGTTCGCACCGGGTGAGATGGCGTGGGCCGAGGCGGGCGCGATGGTCTACATGTCCGGCAACGTGACGATGAATGCGAAGGCGCGAGGAGGGCTCATGGCGGGCTTCAAGCGCGTCCTGACGGGGGAGTCGTTCTTCGTCACGGAGTTCTCCGCGGAAGGCGGGCCCGGCGTCGCGGCGTTCGCAGGCCGCGCGCCCGGGAAGATCACGTCAATCGATCTGCGAGGCGGCAAGCAGTGGATCTTCCAGAAGGACGCGTTCCTGTGCGCGGAGTCCGCCGTCAGCATGGACATCGCGTTCCAGAAGCGCTTCGGGGCGATCCTGTTCGGCGGCGAGGGGCTCATCCTCCAGCGGTTCTGGGGTGACGGAAACCTGTTCGTCCACGCGCCAGGCGACCTGATCGAGTACGACCTCCGGCCGGGCCAGACGCTCAAGGTGAGCTCGGGGCACGCGGTCGGCTGGGAGGGGAGCGTGACGTACGACATCCAGACCGTCGGGGGCGTGAAGACCGCCTTCTTCGGAGGCGAGGGGCTGTTCGTCACGACGCTCACGGGCCCGGGCAAGGTCCTCCTCCAGTCGATGACCCTCGGCAAGCTCGCGACGGCCCTCATCCCGTTCCTCCCGCACCAGACGAGCGGCGGGCCGTCGTTCACGTTCCCGCCCTGAGGGAACGCAGATGAAAGCCTGGATCGCGGTCCTCGCGTTTCTCTTCCTCGTCGGCGTAGGCCTTCTCCTGCTCGCGTTCCTCGCCCTCCTGCCCCTCCTCATCTTCCTCCTCGGCCTCGCCGTGTTCGTCACGATTCTCGCGGCGATCATCGTGACGGGTCTCATCCTCATCGTCTCGGTACCGTACTACTTCGTCACGAAGCGGGCGAGGGTCGTGCCCGGCGGCTACACGCTCGAGCAGGCGAAGGAGAGGTAGGCGAGGGGTGACCCTGCAAACGGGGACGGCGAGGACGTGGCGGATCGGTCCGGCGGAGTCGGGCATCGAAAGGGATATGTATACGATATATGATTATGTAGACGATGGCCCACACGGTCTCCGTTCGCCTGTCCAAGGAAACCCTCGCGGAGGTTGACCGCCTCGCGGACCGGCTGAAGACGGACCGTTCGGAAGCCCTCCGGCGCTTCATTGAGCGAGGCCTCCGAGAGGCGCGGCTCGATCTCGCGCTCGATCAACTTCGGAGGGGAAGGGCCTCCATGGGTCGGGCGGCGGAGATGGCCGGCGTCACGCTCTACGAGATGATCGATTTGGCGAGGCGGGAGCGGATACCCTCCGGGTACGGGATGGACGATCTGGACCGCGACCTGCGCGCCTTCGGACGTCGTCGATGATCGTCGCCGACGCGACGCCGTTGATCCATCTCGCGCGAGCTGGGCGGCTGAACCTCCTCCCGAAACTGTACGGTCGAGTCGTCGTCCCCGCCTCCGTATGGGGCGAGGTCCGCCGTCCCGAAGAGCCTCGCGCGGAAGCCCATCCGATCGAAGAGGCGGAGGGGTCGTGGCTCGAGGTGCGAAAGCTGTCCCCCGAGGTCAGGCAGTTGTCCGAGGCGTTGCATCGAGCCGGGCCCCTCGGGAGAGGAGAGGCGGACGCGATCGCGCTCGCCGACTCCCTTCGTCTCGGGATCTTGATGGACGACGCGGTCGCGGTCGGAATCGCCCGGATGAGGGGGCTCGAAACCCGGTGGACCACATCGGTCATCCTGGAGGCCGTTCGACGGGGAATCCTCGCCGCCCCCGAGGCACGAAAGGCGGTCGAGGACCTCGTGGCGGCGGGACTTTGGCTACGGCAGGAGGTGCTCCTGCGCATCCTGTCTGTCCTCTCGGAGCCGTGAAGGGCCATCGCGAGGACTGATCGGGGCCCCGATTCCAGATCCCATTCCGTCCCGGAAGCCCGGGACTACGCCTGGACCGACGCGCTCGGAGCGAGCCACGAGGCCACGGCCCGCCAGACCTCGGGGAACGTGTCCCGCCTCGTCCCGACGGGTTCGAACGAATGGCCCGCGTTCAGGATCACGGCGAGCTCGTTCGGCACGGTCAACCGGGATCGGTCCTCCTCGAGGCGCGCGAGGTCGCAGAAGGGATCGTGGTCGCCTTGGACGAACAACGTCGGCTTCACGAGCTTCGGCCACTCGGGCGGGTTCCGCACCTCCGGGCGAAGGCGGGGGTGGAGCGGGTACCCGAGCGCGACGACGCCCGCGATATCGGGATCCGCGGACGCCCTCGCACCGACCCGCGCGCCCATCGACGCGCCCGCGACGACGATCAAGCCGGACGGGAGCGCCTTCCGCGCGAACCGTACGGCGCCGAGCAGGTCGTCCTCCTCGGCGGACAGGTCCCTCGAGGCGCGTCCCTTCGCGTCGACGTAGCGGAAGTTGAAGCGCAGGGCCCACCACCCCGCCTCCGCGGCCGCCGAAGCGACGCGTCGGACGAGGGGGTTCCGCATGTCGTTCGAACGGCCGTGGGCCACGACCACGCCGACGTGGGGCCGACCCTCGATCGGTTCGTGGACGACCCCGCGCAGCTCGGACCCTCCGCCGGCGTTCGGGAAACGGACCTCGGTCTCCCGGACCCTCGCCATGGCTCCGCGAACGGAGCGTCGAGTCATCAAGCTGCGCTCCGCGACGGACGCACCCCCGCGGGCGGGAAGATTATCGGTCGTGATAGCGGCTGCATCGCCTATATGTCGCCGTACGCACAGCGGGCCGCGCATGCCCGGGGAGATCGTCCTCCTCCCGACGTACGTGGAAGGGCTCGACAAGGCGCTCGCCGGCGGCATCCCGGCCGGGAGCACGGTCCTCGTCGCCGGCCCGCCGGGGACGTTCAAGACGTCCCTCGTCTACCGGATCATGCACGCGAACGCGGAGCGCCACGGACGGAAGGGACTCTACGTGACGTTGGAGCAGACCGGCGACAGCCTCCTGACGCAGGCGGCGCGCCTGGGGCTCGCCGGGCTGCCGGAGGCCTCCCTGTACGTCGTCGACCTGCCGCAGCTGCGGCGGGGCCGTCCCGAGACGGAGGCGCAGAAGGACTGGGTGTCGATCGTGACGCTCCTCATCGAGGAGGGCGTCCGCAAGAGCGGGCACGAGATCGTCGCCGTCGACAGCCTGCAGGGGCTGCTCGCCCTCGCCCCCGTGGCGTCCCCGCGCCGCGAGATCTTCCACCTCGTCACGGGGCTCAAGGAGCACGGCGTGACGCTCTTCCTGATCGGCGAGACCCCGTTCGGGTCGCCGAGCCTCGGCCAGTGGGGCGAGGACTTCCTCGCGGACGGCATCCTGTACCTGCACTTCGCGGAAGTCGGCGACGCGCAGGTCCAGCTGCGCCTGCGGACCGTCAAGATGCGGTGGATGAACCACGACCGCGGATCGCTCGCACTGAACTTCGACGGCGACCGGTTCTTTGTGTCGAAGGTGATCGCGCGACGAGGTGAGACGACCCCATGGTCCGTCGCGCGGTGAAGGCGAAGGCACCGCCGCCCGAAGGCGAGCCTTCGGGGAACGTAAGCCGGATGGTGACGAAAGTCTGCCTCGTCGGCGATGGAGCCGTCGGGAAGACGTCGCTCGTGCGTCGGTACGTGCTCGATGTGTTCGACGATTCCTACCTCCGGACGCTCGGGACGAAGGTTTTGAAGAAGACGATGGACCTGGAGTTTCCCCGGGAAGGTGTCGTGATCCAGCTCACCGCGACGATCTGGGACATCATGGGCCACACGGAGTTCGGGCACCTCGTCGCGGACACGTACTTCGCGGGGGCGAAGGGGATCCTCGCCGTGGCCGACGTGACGCGTCGCGAGACGCTGGAGAACCTCGAAGACTGGGTCAACGGCGTGCGTCAGGCTGCGGGGAACGTGCCCGTTCTGATGGTCATCAACAAAGGGGACCTCGCGGACCGGGCCACGTTCGGTCCCGCCGAGGTGCGCGAGGTCGCCGAGGGATTCGAATGCCCCCACGTGACGACCTCCGCGAAGACCGGGGAGATGGTCCCCGCTGCGTTCCGGATTCTCGGCACGATGATCGCGGCCGCGGAGCTCGGACTGTCCCCGGACGGAATCGTCGCACCGGTCGCCGCCCCGTCGGCATGAGCCGACGGTGTCTGATCGCCCATGGGCGATGACGAGGCCCCGGAGGAGGTGTGCCCCGCGGACGCGTGGACAATCCCGCGGGCATCGGCCGTTCGGTCCCGACGGAAACCGGACTTCTTGGCCGAGGCCCACCGGCGCTCGTCCTTCTCCCGAGGACGCCCCGCGCACCCTCAGTTGTTGCTGTAGAACACGTTTCCGGGGCCGAGCCAGTCGGGCCCCTCGCCCCATGCGA
>JBQTHW010000049.1:0-3946 GCA_052389495.1 Methanobacteriota archaeon
GGCCGTGACGGACGTGCGCTCCTGGACCGTGGAGGTCTGCGTGACGGTGGCCGTGCCCTCCGTCCCGGCGAGCGTCCACGTGTCGCCCGTCGACCACGTCGGACGGTTCTGAGCTGCGGCGACCCGGGGGGCAGCCGCGAGGGCGGTGGCGAGGACGATGGCGCCGATCAGGACGGCCGGGAGCCAGGCGCGGCGGGCGTGCACGACGCGGCCACGTCGGGTCCGACGATATGAACCTGGCGGCTCCAAAATCACTTCGCGCAAGGTCTTTGCCTGCGGCGCCGTTTTCCTGCGCGGGATATCCGTGCAACTGTCCGACGTGCGGAAGATCGCGGTCATCGGGGCCGGCACGATGGGGGCCGGGATCGCTCAGGCCTGCGCCGCGGCGGGATTCGACGTGTCGATGCGGGATATCGAGCAACGCTTCGTCGACGCCGGCTTCCGGCGGATCCGCGAACCGCTCGCGCGGCGCGTCGAGAAGGGCAGGATGACCCAGGCCGACCTCGACGGGATCCTCTCGAAGATTAAGGGGACCGTCGACCTGCGGGAGGCCGTCGCGGGCGCCCAGATCGTGATCGAAGCGATCCTCGAGAAGGCCGACCTGAAGCGCGACCTGTTCGCGGAGCTGGACCATCTGTGCCCTCCCGACGTCGTGCTCGCCTCGAATACGTCGTCTCTGAGCATCACGGAGATGGCGAACGCGACGAGGCGCGCGGACCGCGTCGTCGGGATGCACTTCTTCAACCCGGCTCCCGTGATGAAGCTCGTCGAGGTCATCCGGGGCTCCGAGACGAGCGACGGGACGATCCGCCTGATCAGAGATCTCTGCGGGAAGCTCGGCAAGGAGCCCGTCGAGGTGAGGGAGTCCCCGGGCTTCGTCGTGAACCGCCTCCTGGTCCCGATGATGAACGAGGCGTTCAACCTCCTCCAGGAGGGGGTCGCATCCGCCCGGGACATCGACAAGGCCATGAAGCTCGGGACGAACATGCCGATGGGCCCGTTCGAGCTCGCGGACTACACGGGGCTCGACATCGGCCTCGACGTCATGGAGGTCCTGTTCCGGGAGACGGGCGATCCGAAGTTCCGGCCGTCGCCGCTCCTGAGGAAGTACGTCCGTGCGGGCCGCCTCGGCCGGAAGTCGGGCCGGGGCGTCTACGACTACGGGGACGCCTGAGGCGCCGGGCCCGGACCCGCCGCGTCGCGCTCCCGCGCGCCGATCGCGCTCCAGCCCCACCACGCGAGGGCGTAGCCGACGACCGTGAGGCCTGCCGGGTACGGGAAGAAGGTCCACTGAGTCACGATGCTGGCGCCGTCGCCGCCGAGCATCCGCGCGAGGTCCTGCACCCCGATCGCGAGGTGGACGAGCTGGGCCGCGATCCCGACGAGGGCGAGCACGATGAGGACGAGGCTCCCCGCACGGATCAGGGTCTGTTCGTGGCCGGGCGGCAGGCTCGCGGCAGACGAGAGGAAGAGCCTGGCGTGGACGAGGACCACGGGTCCGAACAGGAGCGGGACGTACGGGAACGCGAAGAACAGGGGGGTCCAGTCCGGCGGCGCGAGGGCCGCCATCGCGACGAGCCCGACGAGGAACAGCACCGCGGACCCGCCCAGCGCGTGGATCGCACGTCCGTCCGCGCCGCGCGGCGCCCCTTCGTACAGGACGTACCATCCGAGCCCGTGGACGATCACGGCGAACCACGTCACCGTCAGGAGGATCGCCCCGCCGAACGCCGCCGCGCGCGCGAACACGATCGCCCCGAGGAGCAGGAGCGCGCTCCCACACGCGAACAGGAACGAGGCGCGCGACAGCCACGCGGACGGCGGGACGCCCATCACGCCCTCGAAGCCCGGACGGGGACCATATCCGCCTAGGTCCGGCGCGGGTCCCTAGTCCGCGTCCGAAGCTTCATCGCCCTCCCGAGGATTCCCCCGCGGCGATCCGAATGGCCGACGTCATCCAGGTCGAGATGTCCGAGCGCCTCGCGACGATCACCCTGAACCGGCCCGACGCGCTCAACGCGCTGAACCCGAAGATGCTGAGCGAGCTCACGATGGCGATCGAGCACCTCTCGATGGCCGCGGACGTGGGGGCCGTCATCCTCACGGGCGCGGGCGACAAAGCGTTCGCCGCGGGCGCCGACATCAAGGACATGGCCGGGCGGAACGGCATGGAGATGCAGCGGTTCTCCGAGATGGGCCGTCGCCTCGGGGACGTCATGGCGGCGTGCGGGAAGCCGATCCTCGCCGCGATCAACGGGTACGCCCTCGGCGGCGGGTGCGAGCTCGCCCTCGCGTGCGATCTTCGCATCGCGTCGGACCGCGCGGCGTTCGGACAGCCGGAGGTGGGCCTCGGGATCATCCCCGGCTTCGGCGGCAGCCAGCGCCTGCCGCGCCTCGTCGGCCCGGGGTGGGCGGCGGAGCTCGTCCTCACGGGCGAGCGGATCGATGCCGCGACGGCGCAGCGGATCGGTCTCGTGAATCGCGTCGTGCCCCACGCCCGGCTCATGGACGAGGCGCGCGCCGTCGCCACGGCGATCCTCGAGAAGGCGCCCGCGGCGATCGCCCTCGCGAAGGCGTGCCTCCGCGCCGCCCAGGAGATGCCGCTCGCCGCCGGCCTGTCGTTCGAGACGTCCGCGTTCGGCCTCGTCGGGACGACCCGGGACAAGGAGGAAGGCATGCGGGCGTTCCTGGAGAAGCGCGTGCCCAAGTGGGAGGGCGCCTGATCAGTACGACTCAAACTCCTCTTGGAGGTCGATGACGACCTGCTCGAGGACCTCCTCGAAGGACGAGCTGCGGTACTCCCGCATGCCGCCGAGTTCGCTCTGGATGCGGGCCACGAAGCTGTTGGAGCTCTTCAGGAACTCGACGTTCGCGAGGGATTCCTCCATGGAGAATCACCGTGCGGCCCTGGCGGCCGAAAAGGCGTATCTGGGGTCCGTATTTAACACTTGCCCGCTCGTTCGGCCCCGCGCATCGTCACCCGACGTGCAAGCCTCGCGATGCGCCTGCGACCCGCGAACGTTTATCTACCTCCCCCTCTCTGGCGACCGTTCGCCACGCCTGGAGCGCGGGATGACACCGTGGGGAACATCCGGTCGACGTACATCAAGCGGGTCGCGATCCTGCTCGTCGAGCGGCACCCCAACGCGTTCACCGACGATTACGAGCACAACAAGAAGAAGGTCTCCGAGCTCACGGACGTCCGCAGCATCATGATGCGGAACCGGATCGCCGGCTACGTCACCCGATACCGCAAGAACCAGGAGGCCTGACCCGCACGCCTCACGGGCTCCCGGGTCGGGGCCCCGCAGGCGGCGCGAAGCGTCCCCATGGCCTACGCCGTCGAGACACGTGACCTGACCCGAATCTTCTCGGGCAAGAAGCGGCAGCGGATGCGCCGCAAGGCCGCGGAGGACGCCGGTCGCGGACCCGTGACCGCGCTCGACCAGGCGACCCTTCACATCCGCGAGGGCGAGCTGTTCGGCCTGCTCGGACCCAACGGCGCGGGCAAGACGACGCTCATCAAGATCCTCGCGACCCTTCTCCTCCCGACGTCCGGGGAGGCGTACGTCGCCGGCCACGACGTCACGAAGGACGTCTTCCCGATCCGCCAGCGGATCAACATGGTGTCGGGCGGCGAGACGTCCGGGTACGGCCTCCTCACGGCGCGCGAGAACATCTGGAAGTTCTCGCAGTTCTACGGCGTGCCGTCGAAGGTGTCGAAGGCCCGCATCGACGAGCTCATGCACACGTTCGGGCTGTGGGAGAAGCGCGACGCGAAGGTCCGCATGCTCTCGAGCGGACAGCGACAGAAGATGAACATGATACGGGGCTTCGTAACGGACCCCGACATCCTGTTCCTCGACGAGCCGACCCTGGGCCTCGACGTGAACGCGTCGCGGGTCATCCGCGAGTACGTGAAGAACTGGGTGAGGGGACGGAGCGG